>JAGOZY010000058.1 GCA_018058445.1 Negativicutes bacterium
ATAAAATTTCTTCTCGCGCTGAGAAACCCAGCTCTTTAGCCATCTTTAAAATCGCATTGCGAGTAATACCAGCAATGATTCCTACATGTTTAGGAGGCGTTAGGAGCTCTCCGTCTTTAATAATGAACACATTGTCAACCGTAGCATCTGCGACATAGCCTTCTGAACTTAGCATAACCGCCTCAGCAAAGCCTTGGCGACTTGCAGCCATCTTGGCCATGATATTTACAAAATTACTTGTCGTCTTCACCCGATGGGTCAGGCTATCGGGCCGGCTTTTTCGGGTAGATGGAATAATCACCGACATTCCGGTTTCATAAAGTTCCCTTGGATAAATGTGAATATCCGAAGGTATAATCACCACAGTCGGACGTGGACATTTACGAGGGTCCATTCCCAAATGACCATATCCACGGCTGACAATCGTTCGGATATAGGCATTTTGGAAATTATTTCGTCGAATTGCTTCTAAATGAAGTTCCTGAAACTCTTCAATCGAAAAAGGAATCTCCAGTCGAATCGTTTTCGCTGATTCATAGAGCCTTTTGAGATGCTCCGCCAGTCGAAAGACCTTGCCTTCATGGCAACGCATACCTTCATATACTGCATCCCCATACAAAAAGCCGTGATCAAAGACAGAAATTAAGGCGTCTTCTTCGGCGACAAAGCGCCCATCCAAATAAATAATTCTACCCATCATTCCGCCTCCTTAACGCAATTCTCTCTGAATTGATTATACTCGGCTTAATTCCCAAGCGTCAAGGATGGTACTTTGGTGCTTTAGTATTTCTTTTCCTTTTTCAATCGCAACTAAAATCGCATCTTTTCCAGGACCACCGCGGGTATTTCGACGATTTACGCAAGCTGCTATGTCAAGAAACGACCGAACATCTGGTTGCAAAAGTTCCGAAAAAGTTTGCAATTCTTGATCGGTCAGCTCAGTGAGCACTCGTCCGGTATCAATTGAAAGGCGAACTGCATTTCCAGTTACTTCATGGGCTTTTCTGAAGGGCAGGCCCTGCCTGACTAAGTAATCAGCCATATCTGTCGCATTAGAAAAGTCATTTTGAAGCAGCGACTCAATTCGTTCTCGATTTACTTTCATCGTGCGAATAAGCCCAGGATAAACAGTCAGACAAAATTTGATAGTATCGATGCTGTCGAAAAGCCCTTCTTTATCTTCCTGCATATCTTTGTTATAAGCTAACGGAAGCCCCTTCAAAGTCGTTAATAGTGCAAATAAATTACCATAAACCCTGCCGGTTTTTCCTCTCACCAATTCAGATACATCTGGATTTTTCTTCTGAGGCATGATGCTGGAGCCAGTCGTATAGCTGTCATCAAGCTCAACAAAAGAAAATTCCGTAGAGTTCCACAAGATGATCTCTTCACTTAATCGGCTTAGGTGCATCATCAGAATCGACGAAAATGAAAGAAATTCAATCACATAGTCTCGATCACTTACCGCATCTAATGTATTTTCATATAAAGCGGAAAAATGAAGTTCTTTGGCTACTTGCTCGCGAGCGATTGGAAAAGTCGTTCCGGCAAGTGCACCTGCGCCAAGAGGCATTAAATCCGTCCCTTTGTAGACACTCTGAATACGCTGAAAATCTCTCTCCAGCATAAAAAAGTAAGCTAGCAAATGATGGGCGAAAGAAATCGGCTGCGCTCTTTGCAGATGGGTATAGCCGGGAAAAATCGTTTCCTGCTCCTGCTCAGCCATTGTCAGAAGGGCTTTTTGCATCTCGACGATGAGCTTTCCAATATCCGTGATTTGATTTCGTAAATACAGATGCGTATCGAGCGCCACCTGATCATTTCGGCTTCGTGCGGTGTGAAGCTTACCACCAACTTCACCAATTTGATCAGTCAAAGCTTTTTCGATATTCATGTGAATATCTTCCAGCTCAAGCTTGAATTCAAACTCTCCAGCTTCAATCTGCTTTTCGATCTGATCGAGTCCACAAAGAATCACTTGTGCTTCTTCACTCGAAATAATCTCCTGCTTGGCCAGCATCCGGGCATGAGCCTTAGAGCCTTGAATATCCTCGTGATAAAGCCGTTGATCAAAGTCGATTGACGCATTAAATCGCTCGACTTCAATCGCAGTACTCTTGCGGAACCGACCGCCCCATAATTTAGTCATTTTTCTCATTTTTTTCTTTAAGTAATGCTTGGATCGTCAAAGGCAGACCGAAGAGATTGATAAAGCCTTCTGCATCTTTTTGGTTATAGACTTCGTCTTCACCAAAAGTGACAAATCCTTCGTGGTATAAAGAATATGGCGACTCAGACCCAGCGCTCATGATATTTCCTTTATACAGCTTCATTTTAACTGTTCCTGTCACAGTTTTTTGCGTTTCTTGGACAAAAGCATCTAAAGCAGCTCGGAGCGGCGAGAACCACATTCCATCATAGACTAGCTCGCTATAACGAACACCCAGTTGCTCTTTCATGTGTGAAGTCGCTCGATCTAAGCAAAGATACTCAAGCTCTCGATGTGCATAATATAAAATCGCTCCGCCTGGATTTTCATAAACTCCGCGAGATTTCATACCAACCAGTCGATTTTCAACGATATCGGCAACCCCAATTCCATGTTTGGCCCCCAGTGCATTGAGAGTTTCCAAAAGTTTTACTGCACCCAGTTTTTCGCCATTCACAGAGATAGGCAGTCCTTTTACAAATCCAACTTCGACATACTCCGCTTGATCAGGTGCTTTCTCCGGCGAATTACAAATTACCAGTACGTCATCTTTAGGCTCATTCTTCGGATCTTCAAGATCAGCGCCTTCATGGCTCAGATGCCAGATATTACGATCCATACTGTAAGGACGAGCTTTAGTCACAGGAACAGGGATGCCATGCTTGTCCGCATAGTCAATCGCATCTTCTCGTGAACGGATATCCCATAAACGCCAAGGGGCAATAATCGACAGATGAGGTGCCAATGCTTTGACTGTTAGTTCAAATCGAACTTGGTCATTTCCTTTACCTGTTGCACCATGGGCAATCGCATCAGCCCCTTCTTTTTTGGCAACCTCAACCATGCCTTTTGCGATGATCGGACGAGCAAAAGAAGTCCCGAGTAGATATTTTCCTTCATAGACTGCGCCAGCCTGAAGAACCGGCCAAATATAATCAGTCACGAAAGAATCTTTGAGATCATCGATATACACTTTGCTTGCACCTGATTTTAAAGCTTTTTCTTCAACAATATCCAATTCATCGCCCTGTCCGACATCGGCGCAATAAGCGATAACTTCGCAGCCTGGATAATTTTCTTTCAGCCAAGGTATAATGACAGATGTATCAAGACCTCCCGAGTAAGCTAGAACTACCTTTTTGATTTCTTTTTTTGTTTCTTTCATGACGACTGTTCATCCTTTCGCACACCATTTTGTTTTATTATACATTTTATTGCATAAAATTTCAATTGTTTTTTTCAAGACTTTGCATCGTGCAGGAAAATCCAGTACAATAAAGGTAATTACTCTATATTTTGTGAGGTTTAATGAAACGTTTTATTTTTATGACCGCTATTCTTTTAGGGCTTCTTTGGTGGTTTGGCCTTCCTTCCGCTAAAGACTCATCTTCCAAACAAGACGCACCCTATTCTTTCACTTCTACAAGCTCTTCTTATCAGCCGTGGTCCAACTCTTTAGAAAAAGTTCATCGAATGATTTATCTACGCGAAGCAACTGCACATCAGCTGAAAAAGCAAGATCTCGTTCTCTTAGACGACATCGCCCCTTCTCTGCAGCAAGCGGTTCTTACGATGGAAGATCGAAAATTTTACTCCCACGGCGGTTTTGATATCGAAGGTATCTTAAGGGCAAGCCTAGTCAACTTACAAAAAGGTGAAGTTGAAGAAGGAGCCTCGACGATCACCCAGCAGTTAGCCAAAAATCTTTTCTTATCTCAAGATCGCAGCTGGAGTCGAAAAGGCGAAGAACTCGCCATCGCTCTGATGCTCGAAAAAGAATTTAGTAAAGAAGAAATCTTCACCCTCTATCTAAACAGCATCTATTTTGGCTCAAATGCCTATGGGATCAAAGAAGCGGCTCAAACTTATTTCGGTAAAGACCCTGCAACTCTTACTCTTGCCCAGTCAGCTATGCTTGCTGGCTTACCTCAAGCACCCTCTCTTTATTCCCCACACGTCGATTTTGATCTTGCACAGAAGCGTAAAGACACAGTGCTTCAGGCACTTCTTCAGCAAGGACTGATCACCCCTAAACAAGCTCGAGAAGCCAAAGACGAAGTCATCGAAATTCGGCCTTTTCCCTGAAAACAAAGCCCTTGAGTTTGGAAAGAATTCAAGGGCTTTTCTTTTTTGAATAATAAAAACCCCGGATGCATGGCATCCGGGGTTTAATGGTATATTAACGTTTGGAGAATTGTGATGCTTTACGAGCTTTTTTGAGTCCGTATTTACGACGCTCTTTTTCTCGTGGATCCCGAGTGAGAAGACCTGCTTTTTTCAGTACAGGACGATTCTCGCCTTCTACGTCGAGAAGGGCTCGAGAAATTCCGTGACGAACTGCACCAGCTTGACCAGCAACACCGCCACCTGCGACATTAACCAGTACGTCATATTTTCCCATTAGATCTGTTAAGACCAATGGTTGCTTAATGATTAACTGAAGTGATTGAAGAGCAAAATACTCTTCAAAAGCACGACCATTGATCACGATTTTGCCTTCACCAGGGATGAGGCGAACTCGTGCTACCGAAGTTTTTCGACGGCCAGTACCGTAATACATTACGTTTGCCATTGCGTTTCCTCCTCCCCTATTATCGAATATTTAACTCAAGAACTTCAGGTTTTTGAGCTTGATGAGGATGCTCAGATCCTCGATATACATTCAGTTTACGATAAATTTGGCGACCCAGACGATTTTTAGGAAGCATTCCTTTGATCGCGAGTTCTACCATACGCTCTGGTTTTGTTGCAATCATTTGCTCAGCAGAGGTGTAAGTATCTCCACCAATATAACCAGAATGTTTAAAGTAAGTTTTTTGCTTCATCTTGTTTCCACTTAACACCACTTTGTCTGCATTGAGAACGATCACATGATCGCCAGTATCAACATGAGGTGTAAAAGTAGGCTTGTGCTTGCCCCGTAGGACTTTAGCAACTTCCGAAGCCAAACGACCGAGGGTCTTGCCTTCCGCGTCGACTACAAACCATTTTCGCTCTACTGTAGCGGCATTTGCCATAAAAGTGCTCATCAATGTCCCTCCTTGCTCCAGATAATTAAATTTTCAATGACTTCTTCATCCTGGAGCTTCCGGGGCTAATGGAAACCAGGCAAAATGTCACAAAGGTATTATATCTAACGTAGAATCGAATGTCAATCAAAAAGCCATATTATTCTTGGTTTTTCTAAAAACTAAAAGGTGAGATCACTTTAATCTCACCTTTTAGTTATCTACTTTCTTAGAATAGTAAGAAAGGTGCAATCAGAAGCGAAATAGTTCCTGCTACTTTGATGAGCGGATTCATTGCCGGGCCAGAAGTATCTTTGAAAGGATCTCCTACGGTGTCTCCGATCACTGCTGCTGCATGAGCTGCAGTTCCTTTACCGCCCAGTTTACCTGTCTCAATGTATTTTTTCGCATTGTCCCATGCACCACCGGCATTCGCCATAAAGATTGCAAGGAGTACCCCAGCGACGGTAATACCAGCTAGGAATCCAGCCAACGCTTTCGCTCCGAGAATAAATCCAACTGCAATTGGGGCAAGAACCGCCCAAAGACCCGGTACAATCATTTCCCTGATCGCAGCACGAGTACTGATATCTACGCAGCTTGCATAGTCAGGACGGCCCGTTCCATCCATAATTCCTGGAATTTCGCGGAACTGACGGCGAACTTCCTCAATCATTTCAAAAGCAGCTTTTCCAACAGCTTCCATCGTTTGACCACAAACGAGGAATGGAACCACACCCCCTAAGAAAATACCGATAATTACATTCGGCTCCGTCAAGTTTACATTTAATGAACCATTAACGAGTAACCCACTCAACACTGGGTTTTTTGCAACTTCTTCAGCAAAAGCAGCAAATAACGCCAACGCCGTGAGTGCTGCTGAACCAATTGCAAAGCCTTTAGCAATCGCTGCTGTGGTATTTCCAACTGCATCGAGTTTATCTGTAATTAAACGAACCTCTGGGCCCAATTCAGCCATTTCAGCGATCCCACCCGCATTGTCTGCAACAGGACCAAAAGAATCGACTGCGACTACCATTGCGGCGGTACAGAGCATACCCATCGCCGCCATAGCAATTCCATAAGTCCCAGCCATTGTATAGGAAACCCAAGTTGCTGCTGCAAAGACGAGCGTTGGCAGAAGCGTACTTTTAAGGCCCGTTGAAAGACCAGCGATCAAGTTCGTTGCAGGGCCAGTCAAAGAGGCTTCAGCAATAATTTGGGTCGGACGTTTTGCATGCGAAGTATAGTACTCCGTAATAATACCAATCAAAACATTCACGACAAGACCGGCAATAATTGCAATAAAAATTCCGAATCCTTTACTGCCAAATAAATGGTTGGCAAGGAAATAAGCCAACACACCAGTAATGATATTCGTACCCCAGAGCCCCATATTTAATGCTGCCTGAGGATCTCCATCTTCAGTCGTCCTGACAAAGAACGTACTGATGATCGACGCAAAGATTCCAATTGCTCCGAGAAGAAGTGGGAATAGCACTCCATTGATTCCATATAAATGATTCCCAATCAGCATCGCTGCGATCGCAGTGGCGCCATACGATTCAAATAAGTCGGCGCCCATCCCAGCAGTGTCACCGACATTATCTCCAACGTTATCAGCGATAACAGCTGGATTACGTGGGTCATCTTCAGGAATTCCAGCTTCCACTTTACCAACGAGATCGGCCCCCACGTCTGCCGCTTTGGTGAAGATACCACCGCCGA
>JAGOZY010000059.1 GCA_018058445.1 Negativicutes bacterium
GACGCTTTAGCCAGTTCTTAAAAGAGTACAGCAAGGACACCCAATTCATCGTGGTCACCCATCGACGAGGAACCATGGAGATCGCCGATACTCTTCACGGAGTCACGATGGAAAGCGCAGGGGTATCGAGCCTCATCTCAGTGCGCTTTGAAGGAGATCAATTTGCCATTGAAAATGAAACACCCGAAAAGGAGTAGATACAATGAGTTTTTTCGATAAATTAAAAACCGGACTGGGAAAAACCCGTAATGTCTTCTCTCAACCGCTTAAACAATTAGCCGGAGCTTTTCGGTCCGTTGATGAAGAGTATTTAGAAGAGTTAGAAATGATCTTGCTTTCCGCTGATGTCGGTGTAAAAACCAGTCACCAGCTTCTCAATTCCGTACGCACTGCTTGGAAATCAGGGGATCTCAAGACAACGGAAGAAGTGCCAGCGTTTCTAAAAGCTCGCATCGGCGAATTTTTGAAAAGTCTGGATCAAGGTGAAACTCTTATCGTTAGTAAGCCCCATGTGATGCTGGTCGTCGGCGTCAATGGTGTTGGTAAGACCACGACAATTGCCAAGCTAGCTCACTATTACAAAGGAAAAGGCGAAAAGCTGATTCTCGGTGCAGGCGACACCTTTAGAGCTGCCGCCGCGACTCAACTGGAGACCTGGGGTGAACGAACCGGAGTGGAAGTGATTCGTCAGGCTGATGGCGCAGACCCTGCAGCCGTCGCTTATGATACTGTCAAAGCTGCAATCGCCAGACAAGTAGATCGGGTGATTATCGACACCGCAGGCCGCCTTCATACCAAAAGCAATTTGATGGAAGAAATGAAAAAGATCGATCGAGTGATTCGTCGTGAGATCCCAGAAGCCCCTCAGGAAGTTTTGCTCGTTTTAGATGGAACAACTGGGCAAAATGGACTTAGCCAAGCGAAAGAATTCGCGGCGGCGATTCCCTTGACTGGCCTTGTAGTTACCAAATTAGATGGTACAGCGAAAGGCGGCGTTGTGCTTTCGATTAGCCAAGAGCTTGGAATTCCCGTGCGCTGGATTGGCGTAGGTGAAGGTATGGAAGACCTCCAACCATTTGACCCAGCTCAATTTTTAGATGCACTTTTTGCTGACAATGATAAAACCTTGACGGACGAAAACGAAAATGTTAGTATATAGTGTGTCAAGTTTTTAAGCTTGTCGGTGTCAGGAGGAAGCGATATGCTAACGCGGCGATTAAATATTGCTGAGCTTTATGATTTATACGGCTCACTGTTAACTGAAAAACAGCGGGAAGCTTTGAAGCTTCATATTTTTGAAGATCAATCCCTTGGAGAGATCGCAGAAATGGAGAAAACCTCTCGTCAAGCAGTTCATGACACGGTTCGCAGAGCCATTCTTGCCTTGGATAGCTACGAAGAATCTCTAAAGCTTCTTAAAGAAAAAGAGAAACTTCAAAGCCGACTTACATTATTAGATCAATGGGTTCAAAGCGAATCCACCACGGATATAAAAAAAGCAAAAAGTTTACTAAAAGAAATGCAAAACGAGTTAGGGGGACATGATGGCACTATTTGAAGGATTGTCCGATAAGCTCCAAGAGACCTTTAAAAAACTTCGCGGTCGAGGAAAGCTGACCGAAGCAGATGTCACCGAAGCCCTCAGAGAAGTTCGCATGGCTCTTTTGGAAGCGGATGTTAATTTTAAAGTTGTAAAAGACTTTGTGACCAAAGTAAAAGAACGGGCGATCGGCGAAGAAGTTCTCGGTAGCCTGACCCCTGGTCAGCAAGTCATAAAAATTGTTAATGACGAACTAACCGCCTTGATGGGTGGCAACCAAAGTCGCATCCTAATTGCCTCTAGGCCTCCGACAGTCATCATGCTGGTCGGTCTGCAAGGAGCAGGTAAGACAACGACTGCCGGCAAACTTGCCCTTCATCTGCGCAAGCAAGGAAAAAAGCCACTGTTAGTGGCAGCGGATGTTCAGCGTCCAGCAGCGATTGATCAGCTCCAGACTTTAGGCAAGCAGCTAGATATTCCAGTCTATGCCGACAAGGAAAGTAAAAATCCAGTCAGCATTGCCAAAGCCGCACTAGAGCAAGCTCAAAGCCGATTACTCGATATTGTGATTGTCGATACAGCCGGTCGTCTTCATATCAATGAAGAATTGATGGAAGAACTGGTTCAGATAAAAAAACAAGTAAAGCCTCATGAGATACTACTTGTTGCCGATGCGATGACCGGACAAGATGCGGTCCAAGTCGCTCAAAGCTTTCATGAAAAGCTCGGACTCGATGGAATCATCTTGACCAAGCTGGATGGTGATGCTCGCGGTGGAGCAGCGCTCTCGATCAAAGCAGTGACCGGCGCCCCAATCAAATTTGTCGGACTCGGCGAAAAAATGGATGCCTTAGAGCCATTTCACCCGGATCGAATGGCGTCTCGTATTCTCGGAATGGGTGACGTTCTCGGTTTGATCGAAAAAGCGCAAAGCGAAATGGACATGGATAAGACCGCCGCTCTTGCTAAAAAAATCAGCAAAGAAGGCTTTGACCTAAATGACTTTCTTGAGCAAATGCAGCAGATCAAAAAGCTGGGTTCGTTTAAAGATATTTTAGGTATGATTCCTGGCATGGGTAGTAAAATGAAGCAACTGAAAGATGCCAAAATCGACGAAAAAGAAATCGGCAAAGTCGAAGCGATCATCCGCTCCATGACGATGAAAGAACGGCAAAAGCCTTCGATCTTAAACGGCAGTCGCCGAAAACGAATTGCCGATGGTAGCGGTACCCGAGTACAAGATGTAAATCAAGTAATCAAACAGTTTGAAGAAGCCAGCAAGCAAATGAAGCAACTCATGGCTTTTCAAAGTGGTAAGAAAAAAGGCATGCCGAAGATGCCATTCTTTTAAAAGTATAAAATTTGTTTAAGGAGGTGAATTACAATGGCAGTAAAAATTCGATTGATGCGTATGGGAGCTAAGAAAAACCCGGTTTACCGAGTAGTCGTAGCTGATTCCCGTTCTCCACGAGATGGTCGTTTTCTCGAGATTTTAGGTCAATACGACGCAACTAAAACTCCTGCAGTTATCAATATTGATGAAGAGAAAGCAATGGAGTGGATGAACAAAGGCGCTCAGCCAACTGACACAGCTCGCTCGCTTCTGAGCCAACTGGGAGTTATTAAGAAGTGGGACGATGCCAAACGGGCAAAGAAAGAGGCGTAGACCATGAAAGCATTGGTAGAAACAATTGCCAAAGCACTGGTGAAAAATCCGGATGCAGTAGAAGTCACCGAAGCTCGCACGGAGTGGGAGACGACTGTGTCTTTGAAGGTCGCACCGGAAGACATGGGAAAAGTAATTGGAAAACAAGGTCGGATCGCGAAAGCCATCCGTACAATGGTCAAGGCGAGCTCTGCCCGGGATGACCGTCGAATCAATGTAGAGATCATGTAGTAGGAGGTGCCCGACGTGGAAACGATGACCCTTAAAATTCCGGTTACCGTAAAAGCCAAAGTAACTGAAGCTTTAAAGCAAGAACTGAAAGATGAAGTGAAAGCAGCGCTCCAAAAAGTGGAAATGGACTTACAACAGTTCGATTTTCATACTCGTCGAATGATGGCTGAACAAGCCCAGCAAGATGCGCAAGCTCTTGTTGCTATGCGTCAGAAAATTGATGCGGATCGTAAACAGATGGATGCTGCTAAAGCTCAACTGGATGAGCGCATGACAGCTGCAGATAAATTAGAACTGGGTTCTGAAATCGTTCGTGGACAAATGGAACAAATGATCACTGTAAAAGTGGGCGATGATATTCATAAAGTAATGAATGCGGAAATTGTGCTGGAAGACGGCAAAGTTATCGCATTTCGAGCTTAGTCTATGAATATTGCAGATATGATCTGCAATGGCGAAATTGTCGCTCCGCACGGCGTGCGGGGCGAAATTCGTTTATTGCCATTTAGTGATGATCTCGAACGATATCTCGGTTTTAAACAATTTTATTTAGAAAACGGTCAGCTTCTTGAAGTAGAGTCTATTAAGCCTCACAAGCGGCTTTTTCTTGTCCGTTTTTCTGGTGTAAATGATGCAAATGCCGCCCAGCTACTCAGAGGGACGAAAGTATATGTGCCTCGAAATTTACTGCCTAAATTGCCGGAAGGTGAATATTTTCGTTTTGAAATGATCGGCCTTAAGGTCTATCATGTTGAAACTGGCGAAGAATTAGGAACACTCGAAAACATCATCTCAACTGGCGGTACAGATGTGTACGAAGTCCGAAAGCCTGATGGCAAAGCCATGCTTTTTCCGGCGATTGCAGATGTTGTAAAAGTAGTTGATGTTTCTGGTTGTCGTATGGAAATCCTTCCTCAAAAGGAGCTGTAGGTTATGCAGGTGTTTTTCTTGAGCTTATTTCCCGGAATGTTTGCAGGCCCTTTAACCGAAAGTATTTTGGAACGGGCGCAAAAAGCCGGGATTTTTTCTTATCAAGTGATCAATCCACGGGACTATTCAAAGAGCGTTCACCTGACTGTGGACGATTATTCTTATGGCGGCGGCCCGGGGATGGTCATGCAGCCTGGCCCAATTTACAGGGCGCATGAAGAAGCACAAAAGCAGTTGGCTGGAAAGAAAGTGCGAACAATTTTACTCTCGCCGACGGGTAAGCGCTTTACTGGGGAAGATGTTAAAAGACTCGCCAAGGAAGAAAGCTTAATTTTTATCTGTGGACATTATGAAGGGCTTGATGAACGGATTGTTGATCTCGCAGATGAAAGCCTCTCTCTTGGTGATTTTGTGCTAACTGGCGGAGAGCTTCCTGCCATGGTAATGGTAGATGCGATTGCTCGTTTTCTGCCAGGAGTCCTTGGACACGAAGAAGGAGCCCATGACGAGTCCTTTAGCGAAGGACTTTTAGAGCATCCTCAATACACCCGTCCGCCGATTTTTGAAGAAAAGGCAGTACCAGATGTTCTGTTATCCGGCCATCACGGCGATATCATGAATTGGCGGCGTAGAGAGAGCTTAGTACGCACAATGCGACATCGCCCGGATTTACTGCTTCAAACTGACTTAAGTCCGGCAGATTTGAAGCTGCTGCCCTTAGATCCAAAGACGTGGGAGGGGAAATCTTGAAATCGCCATTATATTTAGGACTGATTCATTATCCGATTTACAATCGAAACAAAGAAGTGGTAGCCACTGCGATTACTAATTTTGATATTCATGATATCGCCAGAGCTGCCCGCACCTATGATGTGAGTCGATATTTTGTGGTGCATCCTGCAGAAAAACAGCAGGAACTTGTTCAAGACATGCTCGATTATTGGCAAAAAGGATTTGGAAGCACCTATAATCCAGATCGAAAAAATGCGCTTTCGATTTTAAATTTAGTAGACTCACTTGAAAAAGCAAAAGAGATGATTCGTGAGGAAACTGGGCAAGAGCCGCTTCTCGTTGGTACAGATGCCGGGGAAGGGCCAAAGCGGATGTCCTACATTCAATTTCGTGAAGCACAAAGTCTACCCGATAGTCGCCCAGTTCTGCTGCTTTTTGGCACCGGTTGGGGAATGACCGAAGAACTGATGGATCAGCTTGATGTTATTCTCGAACCGATCCGTGGGCGCGGTGATTTTAATCATTTGTCCGTACGAGCGGCAGTTGCCATTATTTTAGACCGACTTCTTGGCGAAACTTGGTGGGAAAATTCATAAAATAATTTACTTTTCATGAAAAATTTGTTATACTAGCTAACGTTAGTACGGATGGTCCTCTGCTGCCGGCAAGAACGTCCTGATCAGGAGGAAGAAAAATGAATATCATTGATGTCTTAGAAAAAGAACAGCTCCGGCAGGATATCCCTAAGTTCGGACCTGGGGATACCGTCAAAGTCCATGTAAAAGTCAAAGAGGGTGCCCGGGAACGGGTACAGGTATTTGAAGGCGTAGTCATCCGTCGCCATGGTTCAGGTCTCCGTGAGACTTTCACTGTGCGCCGTATCAGCTACAATATCGGAGTAGAGCGTACGTTTCCAGTTCATTCCCCTCGCCTAGAGCGGATTGAATGTACTCGTCGTGGTATCGTTCGTCGTGCCAAACTCTATTATCTGCGTGAACTTAAAGGTAAAGCGGCCCGTATTCGGGAAAAACGCTAAGAAGAGGATTAGGGCGCTGGTATTAACCGGCGCCCTCCTTTTTTAGGGAGGAATTCATTATGGCAGGACAAACTTGGCAGGCAGAACTTAAAGATTGGGTTATTTCGATTGGAATTGCCCTGATTTTAGCCTTCTTTATTCGGACTTTCATTATCGAGCTCTATTTGGTCGATGGTCCTTCTATGCAGCCTACGCTACAAAATGGAAACCGATTAGTTGTTTCGAAATTCATTTACAACTTTCGTGACCCACGACGAGGGGAAGTCATCGTTTTCCAATTCCCTGCTGACACCAGTCGGGATTTTGTCAAACGAGTGATTGGAATTCCTGGTGATAAAATCGAGATCAAAGAGGGAAAAGTTTTTGTAAATGACAAAATGATCGACGAGCCTTACATGCAGCGCGATGAAAGCCTGATAAAAGGACGTACTGCATTGCAGCGTTATTTTGATTTCTATCCAGTGCACGTAGTGCCGCAAAATACAGTCTTTGTCCTAGGGGACAATCGCTATAATTCCGAAGATAGTCGAGATGGTAAGGTGGGGTTCGTTCCCTATAGCCTTATCAAAGGTAAAGCTCTGATGGTCTTCTGGCCCTTTAGTGAAATGAAACTATTACCCTAAAACTGTAAAATGATTTAAAAGATAAGAAGAAAAGCAGGCAAGGCCTGCCTTTCTTTTCTTTATAAAGGAGGAAAAGCATTATGCATATTCAATGGTATCCGGGGCATATGGCAAAAGCTGAGCGGCAAATTAAAGAACA
>JAGOZY010000060.1 GCA_018058445.1 Negativicutes bacterium
GAAGCTCAAAAGCGTAAACCAGATGTCCTAGTTGTGATTGACTATCCAGAATTTAATACTCGCCTTGCCCGTTCTGCTCATAAACTTGGGATTCCGGTTGTTTTTTATATTAGTCCCTCCGCGTGGGCTTGGCGCAAAGGAAGAGCCAAAGATGTGGCGGAGATTAGTCGACGAGTTGCGGCGATTTTCCCCTTTGAGGCAGAAGTTTATCGTGAAGCTGGTGCGAGTGTCGTTGAGGTTGGACATCCATTAGTTGATATTGTAAAAGCAAATCGAAGTATTGACGAGGCTCGCCAATACTTTGGCATTTCGGAAGGAAAAAAGGGAATTCTTCTGATGCCCGGAAGCCGTCAACAAGAACTTGAAAAACTCCTGCCAACTATGCTTGATACTGCGGAATTGCTTCAACGTAAGCGAAGTGATTTAGAATTTTTTCTTCCCTTAGCGAGTACTATTGGCGATGATTCAATTAAGCCTTGGTGTGAGGGCCGGAATTTGGAAATTCGTTTAGTCAGAGACTCGACTTATGATTTAATGTCAATTTGTGAGGCTGGAATCATCACTTCTGGCACTGCGTGCTTGGAAGCTGCTTTGATGAAGGTTCCTTCGGTTATTATCTATAAGGCTTCCTCTCTCACTTATGCGGTAGGAAGAAAATTAGTGAAAATACCTTATTTTGGTTTACCAAATATCGTTGCTGGACGTGAAGTTCAACCTGAGCTCATTCAAGAACAAGTTCAACCAGAGAAAATTGCTCAATTTATTGAGCTTTGGCTAGACGACTCACAAGCACGCGAACAGGTACTGAAAGATTTAGATGAAGTACGTGAAAAATTAGGGGGAAGCGGTGCAATTCGCCGTACTGCGGAGGCTGTGCTTGAAGTAGCAAACGCAGAAGAATTAAAGGGAGAGAATTCATGACACTCTATATACGACTTTTACAGTATGCAAAACCTTATATTGGAAAAATGCTATTGGGGGTTTTTTGCCTTTTAGCGGCAACGGCCTGTCAGCTTTTTTTACCATGGGTAATTAAAGATGTGATTGATCAGGTCTTGATCGCCAAAGACATGACTATGCTTAATCTCATTGTAGTCGGAGTTCTTTTTCTATTTACACTTCGAGGTGTTTTCCTCTATTGTCAGCAATATTTGATGTCGTTTGTCGCTGAAAAAATTGTTATCGACATTCGAGAGCATTTTTATCGTCAGCTCCAGAAGCTATCACTCGGCTATTATGAACGCCGTAAAACAGGGGCTCTAATGAGTCATTTTACAAATGACATCGGTGGACTTCAGTCGGCAATTGTTGGACAAGGAGTGGACTTCGTCACAGAAGCCTTCATCCTGATCTTTTCGATTGCATCGATGCTCTATATCAACTGGCAACTGACGCTGCTTACTTTCATTGCAGTTCCCCTAATCGCTGTTGCGGTTGATCGCATTGGTCGCAAAATCCGAAACATTGGCGGCGAAGTGCAAGAGCGCGCATCAGAATTTACCTCTCTGCTTCAAGAAGTCCTTGCTGGTGTACGAGTTGTTAAATCTTTTGCCCGGGAAGAACACGAACTTGAACGATTTCAACATCAGAATATGAGAAATTTCCGAACTTCCATGAAATCCGTTCGTACTGGAGCACTTTTGAATCCGATTGTTGAATTATTGGCAGCTAGTGGAATCACTATCATCATGTGGTATGGTGGCCGAGAAGTTATTAATGGGGATTTAACTTCTGGTGCGCTGGTGGCGTTCTTGATTTATGCGATTAATATGTCAAATCCGCTTAAAAGATTGTCCCGTACTTATGCAACACTGCAGCGATCATTGGCCGCGGCTGAACGAGTTTTTAAGGTGATGGATCTAGAACCGGAAGTCAAGGATAGAGACGATGCCGTTCAAATGCAACGGATTACAGGTGAAGTGAAGTTTGATCAGGTCTGCTTTTCTTATAATCCAGATGAGCCTATTATCTGCGGATTAACTTTTACAGCAAAGCCCGGTCAAATGATTGCGATTGTCGGACCAAGCGGAGCGGGAAAAACCACTCTTGTCAATTTGATCCCACGATTTTATGATGTCTCCAGTGGCGAAATCCGCATTGATGGACAAGATATTCGTGATGTGACCCAAAAGAGCTTGCGCGAACAAATTGGAATTGTACCACAAGAGACGCTACTTTTCTCAGGTGATATCCGTTCGAATATTCGCTATGGTCGGCTCGATGCAACGGATGAAGAAATTGAGATAGCTGCTAAAGCGGCGAATGCCCAAGAATTTATCGATCGAATGCCACTAGGCTATGAAACCGAAGTCGGTGAGCGAGGAACTCAGCTTTCAGGTGGCCAGCGTCAGCGAGTTGCGATTGCAAGAGCCATTCTTAAAAATCCACGAATTCTGATTTTGGATGAAGCAACCTCTGCGCTGGATTCGGAAAGTGAGCGACTTGTACAAGATGCTCTCGACCATTTAATGAAAGACCGAACCTCCTTTGTAATTGCTCATCGATTGTCGACGATTTATCGAGCGGATATTATTTTGGTCATGGAAGATGGCTGTATTGTCGAGTCGGGTACTCATAAAGATTTACTTGATAAAAGCGGAGTTTATGCAAATTTGTATCATACTCAGTTTAATCGAACTCGAATAGAGGAGGGGACCTAATTGCTCCGTTTATTGTATAACGGCCTAGCTGCCTTAGCAGCAATTTTAGTCCCTTGGTATTTATCGACCAAAGTAAAAGAAGACCCAAGTCTCGCTGAGCGAGTTCGACAAAATCGATTGATCTATCCTCCTCACATTTGGGATCCGCTGCGAGGAAAAAAAGTTCTTTGGATTCATGCGGCATCTGTTGGCGAAGCGGCAGCAGCGGCACCAGTTCTAGAGGAACTTCGACGATTGCTGCCTGATGCAACTCTCGCAGCCTCTTTGATTACTCACACGGGTTATGCAACAGCAAAACGTCTTCTTGCCAAAGCGGATGTGCTTTTCTATCTGCCACCCGATAGCCGTGGGAATGTCCGCTATTTAGTCAATCAGATAAAACCGGCGGTTTTTGTAGCGGTTGAGACAGAACTATGGCCGAATTTACTTAAGGAACTTGATGAGCATAATTGCGCAGTTGTTTTGGCTAATGGCCGAATTAGTGACCAAAGTCACTGGGGATATCCCTGGCTTGGTCCTCTTTTGAAAGATATGCTAAGTCGAATGGATCGCTTCTTGATGCAATCAGAGCAAGATGCCGATCGGATTTGTGACCTAGGCGCCGATCCAGAAAAAATCTCTGTGACCGGGAACACCAAATATGACAATCCTCAGCCAATTTGGAGTGAGGAAATTGAAATGTCTTGGCGCCGAAAATTCTATCTCGCTAAGGAAGAAATTCTTTGGATTGCCGGAAGTACTCATGCCGGAGAAGAGGCTCTTATTTTGGATGTGTTTACGGCCTTACAGTCCGAATTCCCCCAACTTCGCTTACTGCTAGCTCCTCGAAAAGTGGAGCGAACTCGCGAAATTGAAATTCTTGCTGAATCCCGGCATCTTAAGACCTCACGTAGATCGACAGAAGACTGTGATACCCCGGTTATTATTTTGGATACGATTGGTGAACTTGCCGGACTTTATATGCTTGCGGATTTAGTTTTTGTAGGCGGAAGTTTAGTGCCTATCGGGGGTCATAATATTATGGAGCCAGCAGCTTGCGGCAAACCGGTTATTGTGGGGCCTCACATGGAGAACTTCCGAGCAGTTGCAGAATTTAGCCTTGAAACAGGAGCTCTTCGCCAGGTTGAAAATGGGGATGATCTTTGGGCGACCGTACGTGAATTGCTTTCCGACAATGAACTTCTTCATGCGATGGGAGAGCAAGGGCAAGCAGTTATTGCGGTAAATCAGGGAGTAGCGATTCACACAGCCGAGGAGGTTGCAAAACTATGGCATCCGGTACAAGAGGATCCAGTCTAAACGCCTATTTGCGTGTGATCTCAGGCGAAAATAGTAGCTGGCTTGGTGATTTTGGTCGAATGCTTCTAAGCTTACTGAGCTTTCTGTATTCACAAATCATGAAACTTAGAAATTTAGCTTATGATCGAGGCTGGTTTCGATCCTATGCGCTTTTATATCCGGTAATTTCCGTAGGAAATGTGACTGCTGGTGGTACAGGAAAAACACCGGTGGTCTCTTTTTTAACAGAGTGGTTATTGCTTGGCGGATTGCGCCCCACCATCTTAACTCGTGGTTATGGTGCAAAAATGAATTTGTCAAAATCTCATCAAGTGTCTGATGGACAGAGACTGTTACTTTCACAGGAAGAAGCAGGCGATGAGGCAACTTATTTAGCACTGAATTTAAAAAATACTTCGGTTTGGATTGGCGCCAATCGAGTTCAAAGCGGTCAACTGGCTACTAAAAGCTCAGATACGAATATTTTTATCTTAGATGATGGTTTTCAACATCGACGATTAAGAAGAAATGTTGATCTTGTATTGCTTGATGCGCTCAATCCCTGGGGTTGGGGAGCTGTTTTGCCGCGAGGGCTTCTTCGAGAACCCAAAGGCGGAATTACTCGCGCTGATGCGATATTGATCAGTCGATCAAATCAGGTCACGTCGCTCCAGTTAAAAAAACTCACTGACGAAATCTCTAAGATCGCACCTGTTCTTCCGATCATTTGCTTAACCCATGCACCGACTAAGGTTTGCGACTTAAAAGGGCAAGAAGTGATTTCGCTGGAGTCTCTGCGTGAAAAACGAGTCTGTCTTTTTTGCGGATTAGGAAATCCTCAAGGTTTTTTTCTAACAGTAGCGGAATTGGGCGCACAGATTTTAGATGAAGTCTCATTTCCAGATCACTATGTGTATCAGGAAGAAGATCTTTTGTTTTTAGCTACTAAGGCGAAAGAACAGGGTGCAGAAGTACTTTTAACGACAGAAAAAGATGGTGTGAAAATTTTTGAAAGAGATTATGGGCTTCCTATTTGGGTTTTGAAGATTGAAATTGCCTTTAAAAATGGAGAAGAAACCCTGAAAAATGTTATAATGGAAAAGTGCAGTATTATAAATTGAGGTTGGACAAAAGATGAAAAAAATTTATTGTATTATCCCAGCCCGTTATCACTCGACTCGGCTACCGGGTAAACCTCTTGCGGATATCGCAGGAAAGCCAATGATTCAGCGAGTTTACGAGCAAGCAAAACAAGCAAAGGCTCCGTTTAAAGTATTAGTTGCGACGGATCATGAAGACATTGCCGCTGTTGTGCGCAACTTTGGTGGTGAAGTGATCTTAACTTCACCAAATCATCCAACCGGTACTGATCGGTTGGCAGAGGTCGCGAAAAATTTACCAGATGCGGAGATTATTATCAATATCCAAGGGGACGAACCGCAGATCGACCCTGAGATAATAGATCTGTTAGCAAAACCTTTTGCCGAAGAAATGCCGCCGGATATGGTGACGCTAATGACACCGATGTCCGCGAAAGAAGAAAATCAGCCAAGCTGCGTTAAAGTTGTTACCGATCTTAAAGGAAATGCATTGTATTTTTCGAGATCTTTAATACCGTTTCTGCGGGGTGGAGATCGTTTGCTTCCTGTATATAAGCATATTGGTCTTTATGGCTATCGAAGAGAGTTTCTTCTCCACTATGCGACTTTAGAGCCGACCCCACTTGAACGCATGGAAAGTTTAGAGCAACTTCGAGCGCTCGAGCATGGCTTTACGATTCGGACCCTGTTAACAAACCATCAGGGCATCGGAGTGGATACTCCAGAAGACTTAATTGAAATCAACCGGGTGTTTATAAATAAGGAGGAGAGTTAGATGAAAGCAGCTCAAATAGGAACTTATCAAGTGGGCGGAAAAAATCCTCTCGTTTTAATGGCTGGACCTTGCGTAATTGAAGGCAAAGAACGTACGCTGAAAATTGCCAAAGGAATAAAAGAAATTACGGATCGATTGGGAATTCCGTTTGTTTTTAAGGCGTCTTATGATAAAGCGAATCGATCGTCTTTTTCTTCATTTCGCGGGCCAGGACAAAAAGAAGGCTTAGCGATTTTGCAATCGATCAAAGACGAGCTCCGCGTGCCAGTGATTAGCGATGTTCATGAAGTAGCAGAGGTTCATGCAGCGGCTCAAGTACTTGATATTCTTCAAGTACCTGCTTTTTTATCGCGTCAAACCGATTTGGTTTATGCTTGTGGTAAGGAAGGAAAAGCTGTCAGCGTAAAAAAAGGTCAGTTTATGGCGCCTGGCGATATGAAAAACGTGGTCGCTAAATTGCGTGAGGCCGGTCAGGAAAATATTTTCTTAACCGAACGAGGAGCAAGCTTTGGCTACAATAATTTAGTTGTGGACATGCGGTCTTTTCCAATTATGCGCTCACTAGGAGTCCCGGTGATTTTTGATGGAACTCATAGCGTCCAGCTTCCGGGCGGTGGTGGAACCCATTCAACAGGGCAACGAGAATTTGTCGGACCGTTAGTACGGGCAGCGACAGCCATCGGAATTGATGGACTTTTTCTTGAAGTTCATGATAATCCTGCTGAAGCTCTCTCAGATGGACCGAACATGCTCTATTTAGATCAGCTTGAAGATCTCCTCAAAGATGTACTGGCACTGGATCAAATTGCTCGTCGACATAAGTAAGTGAGAGGAAGTGAGCTTTCATGATCGAATCAGACCAAATTCTTGCTCAAGCAAAAGAAGTTTTTGAAATTGCAGCCGAATCGATTCAGAGGCTTTCCGAGCGAGTGGGTGAAGAATTTGTCCAAGCGGTGGAAACGATTTTGAATTCCTCAGGTCGGGTGATCGTAACTGGTATGGGAAAATCCGGACA
>JAGOZY010000061.1 GCA_018058445.1 Negativicutes bacterium
TGAAAAATACCCGGATTTACCAAAGCCAGTGCGGCGGTATTTTGAGTATGCTTTTCAAGGGAAGAAAGAAGTAACCGCAAGGCCGATTCACTGGCAAGAAAAAGGATAGTTTTTGCTACCGGTAGGTGAGTTTGTTGTGAACGGAAGCCAGGTCAGCCGACCCAATCAGCCGCTCTATCAGTGGGAGGGGGTCTATTATAAAGGTGGCTGGCTCCCTTTTCTCGAAAGTCGTGATGTCTTCTATCTATATGGACATAATATGCGGGCAAAGATTTTTTCTTGGTTTGCAGTGATGACTACAAATTATAATCCAGAGGATGAAAAGCAGCTTCATAATTACTTGGCACTTCGCTATTATGGAACTGCAGTGAAATTTCCTTGGGCTCTGTTGCCTGATTCATATAAAAAATGGGAGCCTAAAAATGAAAACCAAGCCTACCTCGTTCTTCAAGGCGATTTAAAGGGAAGATATCTAGTTACTTTTAATGAGCAAAACCAGATTATTCGTATGGAGACAGAAGACGTAATGATGCATGGAAATCACGAATGGCTACGCGAAGTAGGCGAAAAAAAGAACTACAAGCTAGTAGAGGGCTTTTACGTTCCGACTCGTATGGAATATACATGGTATGATCGCGAAAACAAGAGAAACACAAAATACTTCTTTGATGTCTTAGAAATACGCTATTAATAAATTTGCTAAAATATTTAGTGCTGGTTTTAAATTAGAAGATTTCACAAATGAAAAGAAGACCGCGAAAGCGGTCTTCTTTTCATTTTATGCATTTAATATAAGTACTTTTGTAAATTAAAACGTAGCAAATAGTATTATTTCGTAAATTCATACTTCCAGAAACCTATCGACAAAACTGCGTAATTTGTCGATAGGTTTCTTTTGGATTTGAATGTGACTGATGATATTATAAAAGTAGAGAAGATATCCTATTTAATAATAATTATAAATAATAATTTGAGATATTGATATCAACGATCGAGAAGAAAGAAATACCGATACTAGATAAAAAGGGGTGAGGAAAATGTTAGAAGAGTATAACGAAACGTTTACTTATCAATTGAAATTACTCGGGGAGAAGGGGGAGCTAGCTCGAATGGACAGCTTAAAAGTTTCTTATGCCTAGTCGAAGATTACAAAAGTATAAATAGTTATTTGGTAAATTTCTGTTCTTTGAGGTTCAATTTAAATTAGAAAGCATTCAGGGACAGTAATACAAAGAGATTTTAGAAAAAATGAAAAACCAATAAATAGGATGAAATGGGGAGAACAATGAAAAGAAAAAAAATACTAAAAACCGCCTTGGCGCTTCTGCTTGGAAGTAGCGCATTTAATGGCTCTACAATCTATGGTGCGAGTTATACGACTACGCAAGAAGCAACGGGGGATCAAGAGGTTCTGCTAGGAGATGGCGATACAATTACTACGGTAAATTTGCCGGCTCTTATCGCTGATGGAGGAACGATCACCGGAAACAATCTGGAAATCAGTTCAAACACACAAGCATTGTATACTCAGTCGCCTTATTCGACTCCTGGCGGAATAATCGCCGCTAATGGGGGCGAAATTGAGATTACTGGTGCAAGTAGCTATACCTATAGTGCAGACGCGATAAACAATTCTGCCGTAGCTGTAGAAACTGGCGGTAAAGTGTTGCTTGATGGAATCAACGCACACATGAGCACAACGACAACATCCTCACCGGCATTTGCGGTGGTAAAGGATGCAGGTTCATCCTTAACGATTCAAAATAGTGACATCACAAGCACAACAGGGAAAATGCTGACGGTTACGGATGGTGGGAAAGCGAACCTAGAAGAAAGTAACTTTACAATATCTGGATATGATAATGGACCGAGTCATATTTTTTCTGCGGTGGGTATAGATAGTGAAATAACTGGGAAGAATCTCGTAGTTACAAATGATCGAACCGATGGCGGTAACGGAACATTCTTCGCTGGTACAGATGGAAAGATTTTGCTTGAAGACAGTGAGATTACATCCACTGAAGGGCAAGTTCTCTTGTGGGCAAATAATCGAGGTGTAGTCGAGGGAAAGAACTTAGATCTTGAATTTACTAAAGGCAGTGCATATTTGGGATATGCGATTCGTCTGGATTCAAATGGACAAATGTTACTGACAGATTCAGAACTTGAAGTGAATGGTGCGGCTTCTGGATTTATCGTTTCATCAGGAGCTACTTTAACTCTTGATCATACGACTGCTAAAGTAAATGCTTCTGGGCAAGGCGGGGTGACTCTCAATTCATCTGGAGTCAGCTTGATCATGAATAATAATAGTTCGATAACTTCAGATGGGCTCGGGATTTATGCCTTTAATGGTGGCACCTTTGATGCTGGAACCAGTCAGACTGTGTCGATTGACAATAGCCAAATTGTTAGCTCGGGAAGTTATGCCATGCAGCTGGAAAAAGGGGAATTACAGCTTGATGTCAGTGGCGAAGATGCCTTGATGAAAGGAAAATCCGGTGGACTTCGCGCAATTGGAGTGACTGATAATACCCACTTAGTAGCTGAATTTTCTCAAGGAGCGCAATTAGAAGGGCAAGTCGTGTCCGATTACTCTAGCAAGCAGGCCAAAGTTGATTTAGCTGTAAATACTGGAGCTCAATGGATCGGGGACGCAAAAACAAGTGGTACTAGCACGATAGACATTACCCTGTCTGATGATGGTTACTGGGAGGGCGGAGTCATTGGGTATGGAGTGAGTGCAGATATTTCTGAAAGCACTTGGAAATTGACCAAAGACTCAATCATTGATTCGCTTCATTTAACCGATCAAGGAATTGTGTCGTTTGGAACTGATTTAAGTGGTGGAGAATATGGAATGCTTGCCATTGAAGAGTTAACTGGTTCTGGAGGCCTCTTCAAAATGCGAACTGACATTGCGGCTGGACAAGGAGATCTGCTGTTTGTTGCGAGTCCTCTGTCGGGTGTTCACGATGTAGCAGTAGTGAATAATGGATCAGCTGCTGTAACAGGAAACGAAACCTTAACGATCGTTCAAACCGTTGATGATGATGCAGTGAATTACTTCAACTTGCAAGCTCCGGTTGAGCTAGGGGGATATGAATATGGACTGCGAGCGACCGCTTTAGATGCGGCTGATTTGGAGCTATATAGCACTGGGAAAATTACTTCAGCTGGATCAGCATCAGTAAATATTGCCTCTGGGAGCTACTTACTGAATTACGCTGAAACTCAAACTCTTCTGCAACGAATGGGCGACCTTCGCCAAGGAGAGAGTGATGGAAATATCTGGGCGCGGGCATTCGGTGGAAAATTTGCTTCAAATTCAGACGACTTCTTAAGTGGATTTGATATGAGTTACGGTGGAATTCAGGTAGGGGTAGACAAAAAGATCGCTTTAAAAAATAGCAAAGGCGATGTTTACCTCGGTGGTATGCTAGGGTACGCCAAAGGAAACCTAGATTACGGTGTGGGAAATGGGTCGATTGATTCTAAAACGCTAGGTGTCTATGGTACTTATGTCGCACCAACAGGTTTATATGCGGATTTAGTTCTCAAGTATGGTTGGATGGAAAATGACTTTAAAGTCCTAGATTCAGCAGGTGACTGGGTGACTGGCAATAGAATGAAAACAGATGGCTTATCAGGATCACTCGAAGTGGGTCAACGAGTCCACTTTGATCGAAAAAGCAAAGAAGGCTGGTATGTAGAGCCTCAAGCACAAATCAGTATGGGCCATCAAAGTGGCGGAAGCTTTAATGCTTCCAATGGACTACAAGTCGATGTAGATAGCTACAACAGCACACTTGGACGGCTTGGCTTAAACGCTGGCTATGAAATTAAGAGCGGAAAAAATCCAATTAATATTTATGCGAAAGCATCTTATGTACATGAATTTGACGGCGATGTAGGCTACCGATTAAATGGATCCAGTGAGCAAACGAGCTTTGGCGATTCTTGGTGGACTTATGGGGTCGGAATCACTGCTCAATTTGAGAAAAAACATAATATTTATTTGGATATCGAACGAGCTAGTGGTGGTCAATTTAGTCAACCTTGGTCAGTCAATGGAGGCTACCGATTTAACTGGTAAAATATTAATAAAAAAGAAGCAGATGTGAATCGTATCTGCTTCTTGCTTATATTTTCGAAATAAGAAGATTAAAGATATGTATTATCCCATTTTTTCGAAATAAACAATTGACAGTATATAATAACATTAAGTAATATTCGATTGAAAAGACTGGGAATTAACTACTTGGGAAAGGGATTGGACATGAAGAGTGTGAAGTTAGTTACGTGCAAAAACAGTAGAAAATTTTGCATGGATATAATGAACGAGGCTACCTGATGTTGCGGTTAGTAATCAATTTAGGCCTTTCAACGCAAAACATAAAGTTTACTTGGATATCGAACGCGCTAGCGGTGCCCCATTTACTCAACCTTCGTCTAGCTAGTAAGTTAGTTGCCCTTTAAGTTAGAAATGAATAGATCCAAGCAATTTAGAAAATTAATGATATCTATAGGGTAGCCTAGTTAATTTTTGGAAAATTACTTGGCCTGATTCCTCTCCTCCTAAAACTTTTTTTAAGAGAATCGAGACTCTTTTTTCAACTTTAAAGCTGAAATTTTTTTGAAGATCAGGTCAAATATTTATTATTTAAAAGTTGACTTTATAATGCAAGAAGCGTAAAATTACAACGATGGAAATCATAAAAAACTGAAAAATACGTAAAATGATATATTTGAATAATATTCTTTTATTAATTACAATTTTAGAATATGTCGATAAAATGTCGAATTTTGATGAACGAAAAAGAATGAAAAATTTAAGAAAAAAGCTTAAAATATAAATAGGAGATAAGATCTTATTAGAAAAAAAGAGGCTGATTTTGTGTCTTCATTTGATAATTGTTATTATATAAAAATACTTATTTGTTTAAACTATATTTTATATTGATGAGTTGATAAAAGGGAATGAAGGGGAGAAAAAAGATGATTAAAAACCGTGGATGGAAAAAAGCTTTAGGCGTTAGTCTAGGACTCGGAATGGGGATTATTTTCAACCCGATACCAATCGGGAATGCCGCGACGGAGTGGCAAGTCACAGAGGATCAATTTTCCTCAGAGCTAAAACTCAATCTAACTTTACGAAACCCAAGTCTTATACTAGGTCCCAGCAGATTGGCGAAACCTGCGGAATTTTTTGCTTATACGAATTATCCTCATCTGATTGAAGGCTATCAGCTATCGATCTATAGTGCAGATGATATTGGTTCTTCTAGGCCACTGAAAACCTTTACATGGCGGGGAGATCGTTCTTTTCAGCCGATTATTTGGGATGGTAGCCTAGACAGTGGGTTTGTCAGTGGGGGCAAACAGTATAAAGCAGTTCTTGAAGTCATCGGTGCAAAGGGCAAGAAAGATGTCAGTTTACCGATTTTCTTTGATGTGGTTGCTGCGGATGCTTCTCGTATTGAAGGACTGTTCCGAGCGGAGACCGTTCAAGAGTCTCAGGAAATTCCTGGCTATGGAGTCGATCATACGGCGTATCGAGGGATTGCCCCCGATGCTTCGTACCGAAAAATCATCATTCAAGGTAGCGGTGTCCCGGGAACTGCGACTCTAAATGGTGAGACCGTGATTGCGGACGCTCAAGGCAACTTCGTACGTGAGTTAATCCTACCCACCGGAACCCACGAAGTTAATTTGACCTGGACCGATGAATCTGGCACGACCCACCAACAGAACCAGACGATTAACGTGAAAAAAAATGGTAAGAGCGAATTTTTCTTTGTCGCTCAGGCTGATCTCACGGTCGGTGGTGGTAGTGTTAATGGACATAAAGAAGTTCTCAATGGAGACTATCATTACGATAGTGGTGTTTATGCGGACGGACGTCTCGCTTTTTACTTAAAAGGCACCATCCAAGATAAGTATCGACTTACAGCTCACCTCGATACGGGGGAAGAGCGGACAAACGAGATGTTCGGTAAGCTGGATCAAAAAGATCCTCGTCGGGTCTTTCGTGAGCTCGACCCCAATGCCCATTACCCGATTTATGGCGATGATTCCACGCTGGAGCAAGATGTGAATACCCAAGGAAAGTTTTACTTCAAATTGGAAAAAGGGAAAGATCACCTACTCTGGGGGAACTATAATACTGGAATGACCGGCACGGAGTTTGGTACTTATAACCGAAGCCTCTATGGACTTCAATATCTTCATGAAGCGGATCAACTGACGAAGTTTGGTGACGTCAAAGATTATGTAAATCTTTTCGCAGCGACCAGCGAGAGTCGAGCGAGCCACAATGAATTCTTATCAACCGGCGGAAGCCTGTACTACTTAAATTATCAGCGAGTCACGGAAGGTAGCGCAAAGTTGACTGCCGAAGTTCGCGACTCTGATACTGGACGAGTGATTAGTCGAGCTACCCTGACTGAAGGGACCGACTATGAGATCGACAACTTCCAAGGGCGAATTCTCTTAAAAAAGCCCCTCCCAATGAAAAGTAGCGATGGGTCGATTATCTCGAGTGGCTCTTTGCAACGAGGCAATGACGTCTATTTAGTGGTGGACTTTGAGTATTATTCGGACGATCTCAGTCTTTCCAGCATGGGCTCTCAGGGAGGGCGCGCTTATGGGTGGCTGGGAGATCACTTCCGGGTCGGAGCGACGGCGAT
>JAGOZY010000062.1 GCA_018058445.1 Negativicutes bacterium
ACCTTGACAAATCGTAGTCCCTATACTGAAATCGTAGTGACTGGTCGCTATGCACCACAAGCTTTGCTTGATATGGCTGATTTAATCACCGAAATGAAAGAAATCCGGCATCCTTTCACAGAAAAACAAATTGAAGCTCGTCAAGGCATCGAGTATTGAAATCCTTTTTCAAGAGCAGTCAAAATAATCGGTCCTTCTTTTGATACCATGACTGTGTGTTCATGTTGAGTTACCCAGCTTTTTTTCGGAGTCGTTAACGTCCAGCCATCTTTCCCTTCGAAGACCGCTTCGTCCCCTTCTGAGATGAAAGTCTCAATGGCAAGGACAACTCCTTCTGGTAGCCGATATTTTTCTTGACGGTCCAAGTAGTTAAGAATTTCATTCGGTTCTTCGTGTAGGCTTTTGCCAATTCCATGTCCGCAAAGATTTCGGATCACTGTAAATCCAGCTTTGCGAGCCTCTTGGTAAATTGCTCCGCCGATTCGATTTAACGGGGCGCCTACTTTTGCTTCACGAATTCCTTTTCGTAAGGCTTCCTCGGAAGCAGCAAGCAAGTTTTGTCTCTCAAGCGAAGTTTCACCTAGAAAAATCGTTGCACCGGTATCACCGCAATAGCCATCAAGAACAACCGAAACATCAATGTTTACTTTATCGCCATGCTGAAGTATCCGATCACCGGGAATTCCATGGGCAACCTCCTCATTAACGCTGATGCAGGTAAAACCGGGGAATTCGTAGAAGTGTTCTGGAGCAGATAATGCCCCGATGTCTCTCATCGCAGAGCGTGCGATTTCATCAAGTTCTTTCGTTGTCATGCCAATTGCCACTTTTTCCAACATAACCTGACGACCGATGGCTGCAGCTTGGCAAGCCAAGTACATTCCATTTCGGTCTTTTTCATTTTTTACGATCACGGAGTTTCCCTCCCACTGATTAAAAATAAAACTACTAATTCCTATTATACTGCTTCTAGGATAACTTCTAAAGGGGGACTCAAAAGAATGAGCCATTATCTTCATGCTTTTATTCTAGCGTTAGGACTGATCTTGCCACTTGGGGTCCAAAATCTCTTTGTTTTTAATCAAGGGGTTACTCAACCTGCACTCTGGCGAGCATTGCCGGCAGTAATCACTGCTGCGATTTGCGATACCCTCCTGATACTGCTTGCTGTCCAAGGCCTCTCTATGGTTCTCGGTACTTGGGTACTCGGAAAGATGATTCTCCAGTTCTTAGGGGGCTGCTTTCTTCTCTACATGGGAGTTCTCACTTGGCGGCAAGGAGATCATACTGATAACGCTCATCCGCCAGAACCATTTTCTACTCGCCGACAAATTACTTTTGCTGCGGGAGTCTCCTTACTGAATCCACACGCGATTTTGGACACAATCGGTGTAATCGGAACGAGTGCTCTTCAATATGAAGGCTGGCAACGTATGGAATTTGCTTTGGTTTGTGTTCTCGTATCTTGGCTCTGGTTTATCTTTTTAGCCACTGCCGGTAGCTGGATCAAAAATTTAAATTGGGGCAGCTTTAATCTCTATTTCTCGCGATTTTCCGCTGTATTGATTTGGTTTTCTGCTTGTTTCATTTTCTTCCAGTTTAGTCAAAGCTTATAGCGCATTAGCTTTTTCCCTCTGTTTAATTCTTTATTCTTAATCATTTCTCAGAGTGTTGCTTTCTCTAGTTCCCAATAAAAAAGAGCCTTTGAGTATCTTAACTCAAAGGCTCTTTTAAATTATTTCGCTTTAATCACCGCTAAGGGTATTTCGCCTTTTTGACCATTCATTCCGCCTTTAACCTGCAACTTCAGATTTTTCAATCCAGGTGGAACATCGAAAACGAGGTAACCAGAAGCTGTTATGCCAGGATTCACACCTTGTAGAAAAAATGGTTTCTTAGAATCATTTGACATTAACAAAGCAGTCTCGCCTTGCACCGAATGAGAAAATTCACGTTTTTGTTCATCAATAATTTTGAAAGAATTAGAGTCTACTGTTATAACGTCTTTTTGAAAGTTATGGATAGCAAGAGCTACTATGATAAATTCACCTTGGGCCTGTTCACTAATGTAAGCATTACCAATTGTTTTCGTTTTATCTAGTCCAATAATTGCAATACCGACATCACTTTTTTTAATTCCTTGTACCGCTCCTAGACCTTCAACTTTCAGCGTAAATATCGGTTCTTCTTTAGGTTTTGATTCACCACTAAATATACCGACAACGATGAATAATCCTATTAGTCCAGCAACTCCCAATAATAATTTTTTCATGAGTCCCATTTTTAATTTTTGACCACAGTGAGGACATACTTTAGCGTCTGATGAAACCTCTTTTTGGCAAGTTTTACAATTAACTATTTTAGCCATTTTAATTTAAATCCTCCTAAAAAAACAATTTCCAACAAGATATATCCTTATCTTACATTTTCGAAAATTTTTCGTCAACTCTAGCAAATAAAATCTCTCGCAACAAAAATAATTATTTCCCAAATAGTGCACAAAAAAAGAGCCCTTTTCCAATTATCTAATCGAAAAAGAGGCTTTTAGTTTAACAATTGTGTTATCGTACGGAATATTCTTGAAGGACGTAGTTAATAAATAGTTGAGTCACTGGGTCTTTTCGTTTTTGGTTTTCATAAAGCATAGTTGTTTTCCAGGTTAGTCCTTCGCCAGTTTTCCAAAAAGCTGGTTTAAAGGCTAAGGAACGATGATTGACTAAATGGGCCTTTGGCATCATCGACCAGCCCAGTCCATGAGAGATCATCTCCAAACAGGCTTCGATGGAGTCTACTTTAATAATTTGGGTGGGAGCTTCGGAATACTGTTCTTCCCACCAAGCATACTGGACATTTAAAGATCCTGTGATTGTTGATGCCTTATATTGAATCCAAGGTGTTTGTGGCAATTTTTCCAGATCAGATCCTTGGGCTGAGACAATACACCAAGGTTCTTCTGAAAGAGTATGTTTGCCTTCTCCCCACTGCGGATCACCTCGCAAAATAACGACATCCAGTTGATCTTCAGCCAGCAGAAGCGGAAGTTGCAATGTACTCGAACCTGTCAAAAGTTCGACATGAATGTGAGGAAATTGATTTTGAAATCGTTTTAATAAAGAAGCCATCTTAAATTTGGCGACTACAGATGATATTCCAAGTCGGATCGAGCCTTGAACGACTGATTCCATCTGACGAACGTGTTGTTTTACTTCTTCAAGCTGTCGAAGAGTCTCTTTCGCATGCTCAAGCAAATATTCCCCTTGAGGGGTAAATGATACGCCATTGGAGTGGCGTATCAAAATCGTCGCATGAAATTCCTGCTCTAATTTTTTAAGTCTGAATGTTAAAGCAGGTTGAGAAATAAAGAGTTTTTTCGCAGCCCGGGTCAAATTTTTCTCTTCTTGAATCGTCTGCAGAATCAGCCAATCTTTATAGTCCATAACTGCTCCCCCTAGTCATAAATAAAATTTATACCCCTCATATAAAAAACAAGTATTTCCAATGTTCTGATTATTTAATTACACTGATTCTAGAGGATTTTAGCTAAATGAATTCTCTCGTTAAGAGAATCCTAACTAAATTCACGGAATTTGTAAAGAAACTCTAACTCAAATCTTAACTCGAAGGTATTTTTTAGCAAAAGAAAGGGTGAGCTTTTAATGAGTCAAATTATCGGCTATTTTATTGCAATTATTGTACTTGGTCTGGTAGGCTACGGAATTCTAAATCGGTACAAATCTCAGTCTGTGCTTCTCTTAGGTGGGATGGTGCTGATGGCATTTAGTATCATTTTAGGTACAACGAAAGGATTTGTTTCAGCAAAGACTTCGAGCGGTTTTATTTGGTTTGATATTTTTGTTTACATCAAACAGATTCTCTCAAGCCGAGCTGCTGATTTAGGGCTTTTAATCATGGTCGTGACGGGCTTTGCCCGTTATATGGATAAAATCGGTGCGAGTCGTGTTCTTGTACATTTTGCGATTAAGCCCTTATTTATGTTTCAAAAATTTCCTTATCTGATTTTATCGTTTGGCTTTATCATCGGTCAATTAATGCATATGGTTATTCCTAGTGCATCTGGCCTCGGAGTACTTTTGATGGTTACCATGTATCCAATCTTAATTCGCTTTGGGCTCAGTAAGACAACAGCGACTGCGATGATCGCCACCAACTCTTGTCTGGATCTCGGACCAGCTTCCGGCAATACGGTACTTGCTGCGAAGAATGCGGGACTTCCGGTGATGGAGTATTTTGTCACTTACCAGTTCCCTGTCGCCATTGCAGTTACCTTTGGAGTTGCCATCGCCCACTATTTTGTTGCTCGCTATTTTGAGAAAAAATTGGATGGAGGACTTTCTAACGGTGAACCTCGGGAAATCGAAGAAGTTGTCGAAACCGAAGCTCTTCCACCACTTTGGTATGTAATACTGCCAATTTTACCACTTTTCTTGATCGTGACCTTTGGCTATAAAGACGTTGCTGACTATCTCGCCAAATTTATCGGTTTTCAAATTCACATTGATATCATCGAATGTATGTTTATCGCTATGTTCTTTGCGATGATTGCCGAATACGTTCGAAGCCACAATTTAAAAACTACTCTGGCGTCCATTCAAATTTTCTTTGACGGAATGGCGAAACAATTTGCTGTCGTAGTCACTTTGATTGTGGCTGGTGAAACTTTTGCAAAAGGACTTACAACGATTGGTGCAGTTGATGGACTGATTAATGCAGCGCAAAGTGCTGGGCTTTCAAAAACACCAATGATTCTTATGATGAGTTTAATTATTATGGGCTGTACCCTCGTGATGGGCTCTGGAAATGCGCCTTTCTTCTCCTTTGCCGCGTTAGCTCCTGAAATTTCTCGAAAAATGGGCTTTGAAGCTGTCAATATTTTACTTCCGATGCAGCTTACTGCTAGTGTCACTCGTTCGGTTTCACCGATTACCGCAGTGGTTGTAGCGGTTTGTGGAATTTCAAATGTTTCTCCTTTTGAAGTGGTGAAACGAACTGCGATACCGATGGGAGTTGGATTTATTATGGTTCAGCTAATTACAATTTTAAAATTTGGATTTTAAACAGAAGATCCGTTAAGGGAGGCCTCCAATGGCGATCGATAAGACTTCTTTATTTCAAATCATTGATAACTATAAAAGCGAAATGACTTCTTTCAGCGATGATATTTTTGATCACCCAGAGCTTGGAAATCAAGAATATCGTTCCAGTAGTTTGTTAATTGAGCGACTCGAACGTGCAGGTTTTCAAATTGAAAAAAACATCTGCAATATCGAAACCGCTTTTATCGCGACTTGGCATTATAGGGGCGGTGGCTATACGGTTGGTTTGCTCTGCGAATATGACGCCCTCGAGGGAATTGGTCATGCTTGTGGTCATCAAATGCAGGGACCTGCGACATTGGCAGCGGCATTTGCTTTGCAGGAAACGGCTGGTGAGCATCCTTTCACGGTTCAAGTTTTTGGAACTCCGGCAGAAGAAACAACTAGCGCAAAACTTCCGATGGCAGCCGCAGGAATTTTTGATCATCTGGATGTGGCTCTGATGATGCACGGAAGTGATAGTACGACAGTGGATGATAAGTCACTTGCTCTTAATTTAATCAACTTCATATTTACTGGCATTGAAGCTCATGCAGCAGTCGCACCAGAAAAAGGCCGAAGTGCGCTGGATGCACTAATTTTACTCTTTAATGGAGTTGAGTTTTTGCGTGAACACGTTCGTACAGATGTCCGAATGCACGGCATCATCAAGGAAGGCGGTGTGGCTGCAAATATCGTTCCAGGTCGGGCAGTGGGTCAATTTTATATTCGCGCTGCTGACCGTCCTTATTTGGACACTGTGGTTGCCCGAGTGGAAAAAGTTGCTCAAGGGGCAGCAATGATGACTGAGACCTCAGTCGAATTAAGAGAGATCAAGCGATACGATAATAAGGTTTCTGTTCCTACTTTAAATAAATTTCTTTTAGAAAATGCAGAAGCTGCTGGCGCACCGGATATCACTCCTCCTCGTTCCTCGACTGGATCGACAGATTTTAGTTCTGTCACCTATCGAGTACCGGGGGCGGCGATTCGAGTTGGTTTTGTTCCGAGAGGAACCTCTAGCCACTCTCAGACTTGGATTGAGCTTGGTAAAAGTGAGAAAGCTCATCAGGCATTGATCCTCTCTGCTAAAATCATGGCGGGTGCAGCTCTTGATTTGATTGAAAATCCAGACAAACAGGAAGAGCTTCGCGAGGAATTTCGCGTAAAGAAAAATAGCTAAATAAAAGAGCCGGAACAATTGTTCCGGCTCTTTTTACTTTTTAGGTAAATCTGTCTTACTTAACGAGCATAGCCCATTTCTTTTAGAATACTTCCAAGTCGAGCGAGACGCTCACCGATCAATTCATCGTCCTGGCTAAAGGCATCACGAAACAGCTTAATATCCTCATCAATCATTTCATTGTCGGTGCAGACCGATACATCGAGCGCACTGCCTTGAAGGGCAATTCGATCAATCGTCGGATTTTCTGGATCATAAAGCTTTTCATATCGGTAAGCTTCGGAAAAATATTGCCGCGATTTACAAATCAAAATAGCCAAATCCAGTACCCGATGAAGGGGCAGTTCTTCGGACTGACGGGACCATTTTTCACCAGTATGACGCCAAACTTTGGCGGATATCTCTA
>JAGOZY010000063.1 GCA_018058445.1 Negativicutes bacterium
ATAGGCAATTCCCTCTGCGTTTTCGGGTACTTCATCTTTATCTAGGAAGAGATGCCCATAAATGCGCACTTCTAGATCAATCGCATGGGAGGCCGATACCCAATGAAGAGTTCCTTTTACTTTTCGTCCTGCAGTTGCACCGCCAGTCTTGCTGTCTGGGTCGTAGGTGCAGTGAATTTCTGTAATGTCACCAGCTTCGCTCTTTTTAAGTCCGGTGCAGAGGATGATATAGCCATTTTTTAGGCGGACTTCTTTATCAGGAGCTAGTCGGAAGAATTTTCCTGGTGGATTTTCCATGAAATCTTCTCGCTCAATATAAAGTTCACCGCTAAATGGAATTTTACGTTTATCTTCCGGTTTATCCGGGTAATTCTCGGATTCCATCCATTCGACCTGTCCTTCCGGCCAGTTGGTCAGTACGACTTTTACTGGATCAAGAACAACCATAGCCCGTTTAGCTCGCGCATTTAGATCTTCCCTTACGCAATGCTCAAGAAGTTCTACATCGACAATACTATTCGCTTTTGAAATACCAATTCGCTCACAAAAATCTCGAATCGCTTCTGGTGTATAGCCTCGACGACGTAGACCCGAAATGGTCGGCATCCGAGGATCGTCCCAGCCGTCTACGACATGATTTTCGACAAGAGCCCGCAGCTTTCGTTTGCTCATCACTGTGTGGGTGATATTGAGGCGAGCAAATTCGATTTGCTGAGGCGGAGTTGGCCACGTGCCAATTTCTCGTAAAGTCCAATCATATAATGGACGATGATCTTCAAACTCCAGTGTACAGATGGAGTGAGTGATTCCTTCGATCGCATCCTCAATCGGGTGAGCATAATCATACATCGGATAGATACACCAAGTGTCTCCTGTTCGGTGATGATGAGCTCTCATGATTCGATAAAGTACAGGATCACGCATATTGATGTTCGGAGAAGTCATATCTATCTTGGCTCGCAGCGTTCGACTGCCATCTGGAAATTCTCCCGCTCTCATTCGGCGGAACAGATCCAAATTTTCTTCAATGGATCGGTTGCGATAAGGGCTATCTTTACCTGGCTCAGTCAAAGTTCCTCGATATTCGCGCATTTCTTCGGCATTTAGATCGCAGACAAAAGCTTTTCCTTTGCTAATCAGAATTTCTGCGCTTTCATAGTAGACTTCAAAATAATCGGACGCAAAGAAGAGTCGATCTTCCCAATCAAAGCCAAGCCAGCGAACATCTTCCATGATGGAGTCTACATATTCTTGTTCCTCTTTACTTGGATTTGTATCGTCAAACCGAAGATTTGCTACGCCGCGATTTTTTTCAGCAATTCCAAAGTTTAAGCAGATTGATTTTGCATGACCAATATGAAGATAGCCGTTGGGCTCTGGTGGAAAACGAGTATGAACTCTCTGGCCATATTTACCGCTGGCATGATCTGCATCAATAATATTTTGAATAAAATTGGAACTGATATTTTCTTTCTCTGGTGCTGTCATGAACATTCGTCCCTTCATTACTGCATACTTTCGGGAAAAACCTTAGAAATTCCCAAGTAGGGTAACCTTCGTCATCTGAAGCGTTTTTCCTGCTTTTCGTCTTGGGAAAAACAAAGCCCACCAAGAAAATTCTCTTGATGGGCAAACTGGAACACGCTCTTTAACCATTCATCATTTTTTTCATCCACTCTTTGCCTGTAGGAGTCACTGCAAGTCCGCCCTCGGCAGTTTCTCGCAAAGAGACTGGAAGCGAGCGACCAATCTGATACATCGCCTGGATCACTTCGTCTGGCGGAATTGCACTACGAATTCCGGCGAGACCCATCTCAGCCGCAATCAGAGCAAATCCGGCAAGGATACCATTTCGTTTTACACAAGGCACTTCCACAAGACCCGCCACTGGGTCGCAAGCGAGACCTAATAAATTTTTTATCGCAAGTGTCGCCGCTTCGATCGCTTCTTGGGGTGTCCCGCCAGCCATTTCGACAACCGCTGCCGCCGCCATCGCCGCCGCACTTCCGCATTCCGCCTGGCACCCACCTTCTGCGCCTGAGACGCAGGCATTATGCTCGATAATCTGCCCTACGACCGCAGTCGTAAATAACCCCATAATCACTTTATCTCTTGGAATCTCTCGGTGCTTGGCAAAAGAAAGTAATGCCCCTGGAACAATGCCACAGGAACCAGCGGTTGGCGCAGCAACAATTCTACCCATTGCCGCACTCTCTTCATTCACAGCCAGTGCGATAGCAACCGAATCGGACACCAGAGGATCTAAAACACGATGCGAAGCTTGGCTCATTTTAACTGCATCGCCGCCAGTTAGTCCAGATGGAGACTTTTCTAAACTGCTAAGGCCAAGACTCGCCGCTTCTTCCATGATAGTAAGAATCTGCTCCATTCTTGCCAAAATCTCTTCTCTACTTGCATCACTACGAGTCATTTCGGCAGAAAGCGACAGATCACCCAAGGAGCTCTTGCTTTCTTCTGCCATTTCTAAAAGCTCTTTAAAAGTACGAAACTCCATCAAGCTACCCCTTTTCTATTTTAAAGTCGCGGTATGATGATTGTCTTTTCTAGCCCTTCGACCCGGGACACGATCTGCCTCGCATCTTCTGGAATCGGCTGATCTGTTTCAACGAACATCAAGGCACGCTTTCCGCGGCCTTCTCTAAACACGCTCATAAAAGCAATATTAATTTTCAAATTAGCCAGTTCACCTGTGATCGCCGCAACAACTCCCGGCTTATCTAGATGAATCGTCAGCAAACTATCGTACTGACCACTTAAATCGACTTCAAAATCATCAATGCGGCTGATTCGTATCACACCACCGCCAATGGAAGCCCCTTGAATCACCATCGATCCCCGATCATCCGATAAAATCATTTGCACTGTATTGGGGTGGACACTTCCCAAATCTACGCTTTCAAAAGTAGCCTCAAGACCTGCTTCTTTGGCAATTTGAAGGGCGTCCCGCAGCCGAACATCGTCAGGAGCCAACTCTAAAATTCCGGCAACTAATGCTTTATCCGTGCCATGACCACGATAGGTTTTCGCAAACGAGCCATGAAGCAAAAAGCGAACTTTTTTAGGCTGACGACCGAAAATTACCCGCGCCATCGCACCTAGTCGATCTGCCCCAGCGGTATGAGAGCTAGATGGGCCAATCATCACAGGGCCTAGAATATCAAAAACTCCCTGCACAAAAGTCACCTCTTTTTCTTTTCTTATTACCAATCAGACCGGAACTCGCTTCGCTTTTCCTTGCGCGATATCTTGAGCGTTAAAGTAATTGGCAAGCCCTTGAACAATGCCTTCAACCAAATCTTGCTGATACTCGGAGTCGCTTAATCGAAGCTCTTCTTCCGGGTTGCTTACAAAGCCCATCTCAATCAAAACAGAGGGCAAAGGATTTCGCTTCACTACATAAAAATTAGCTGAGCGCACGCCTCGATCGCTCGTATCCATCGTCTTTGAAAGATTTGTACATAAATTTTTCGCGAGCATCAAATCATCGCTGCCTTTTGCCGAATAATAGTAAACAGTGAAGCCTTTGGCCTCTCGATTCAAAGCAGCATCCGAATGAAGGCTCACAAAAATATCGCCTTTTTTTCGAAGCCCATAGTTAACCCGATCACCGAGCTCATCCATCGCAAAAGTATCCACTTCGCGGGTCATTTGAGGATTTGCTCCCCATTTGCTCAGCTCATTTCGTACTTTTAAAGCCACAGATAAATTAATATCTTTCTCTTTCGTGCCTCCAAGTCCGACCGCGCCCACATCTTTTCCCCCGTGTCCGGGGTCCAAAATAATGACACGATCTTTTAAGGCCATCTCGTTTCCCGGTTTAAAAGCAGGCCGAGAATTCATCAAAACAGAAAATTGAAGCTCATCTTGTTTTCGTTTTGCTTTTTTATCTTTTCCTCGGTAATAAGAAACCACTTGGTGGCCCCACTTCGAATGGACTTTAGTCGTTGGCACTTCAATACGAATCTGATCTTTACCAATTGGAATGATTGTAGCTCCCTGAACCTTCGCTTTCTTATCCATCTTGACATTTTTTCCTTCGACTTGCCAAGTGGAAGTCTCACCACTAACCAGTTTCCATTCACCCCACTGGGCATCGCTCAAGTTCTTTCCTTTGAGTGTAATCTCTTCAAGGGCAGACGAATCCGCTTTATTTTCAATCACTACTTCTTGAATCGTCGCTGCCGCCTCAAGGGTTCCAGCTGCAGCGATACAAAGAAAAAGGGCCATGCATCCGCTAATAGCGAGCCGGCCCAGAAAAGTCTTATTTATCATATCCGGCCTTCTTCCTATCTAGGTTGTCCTACCTATTATACCAGAGTCTAAAAGTAGGAAGAAGAGCTTTTTTTAATGTCCGATATTATTCAGATAAAATATGGTTTAAGAAGAACGATCGTCACAAGAACTAGGAGAATTAGAAAAATAAAATCCGCGAAATGAAGAGAAAGTTTGCGGCCCACCGGCCCTTTTCCTTCGCCAAAGCCTCGCATCTCAAGGCTCACCGCCAGTGTCTCCGCCCGCGCAACTGCTCCCAGAACAAGGGGCTCTACAACCGCAAGAAGAGCGCGAGTCCAAGCGATTGGATTTTTTTTCGGCTCGAATCCCCGGCAGGCTTGAGCCTGCCGAATGGCCTGTCCTTCCGCTAAAAAGTCTGGAATAAAACGCAGCGCTGCAGTCAACAAAAAGGCATATTCTGGTGAAACTCGGCACTGCCGAACCAAAGCAGCTGATAGATCTTGCACGGAGGAAGATGCCACTAAAGTCATAAATGGATAGGCCATGACAATCATTTTCATCCCGCTAATCAATGCGACAGAAAGAGTGCTTTTTAAAGCTAATTGAATAGCTACTAATACAGCAGCGCCTACTGCCAGACTCATCAAGCCAAATAAGGTTTTTCGAAAGACCCCTAAAGAAGCGGTATAGACCAGTTGAAAAGCAAGGAGCCCTGCCAAGAATTTAATCTCACTGCCTAAAGGCAGAGCCCAAAGAGTCAATATAAATGCAGCGATTAATTTAGTGAGAGGAGCCAGTTTCATCGGAGTCACCTCCTTGGTAAGATTTTAAAATCAGATGAACCAATTCATCCGGCTGATTTGCTGGAAATGACGGTACTGTCGGTAATTGTCGGGCAATATCAAGCCAGACAGGAAGCTCTAGTCCCCATTCAAGGCAGTTTGGATCGGCAAATAGTTCTGTCGTTGGTCCATCAAAAACCTTACTGCCTTTTGCCATTACGATCGTACGAATTGCGCTTTCTGCTAGTAGCTCCATATCATGTGTCACCAATAAGATCGCAGTTCCCTGAGCGTTAATCTTTCTTAGTAAATCTCGTAAGTCATTTGTCGAAGCCCCGTCTTGTCCACTCGTTGGCTCATCTAAAATAAGAAGCTTGGGAGATAAAGCTAAGGCAATCGCTACAGCGACTCGTTGCACTTCACCGCGGGAAAGGGCTTTTGGGTATTCTCCCGCTAGGTGACTAATTCCAACTCGCTCCAAAGCCTCTTCGCCACGTCGCAAAGCTTCTTCTTTACTTGCCCCTTGCTGCCGTGGACCATAAGTCACTTCAGCTAGCACGGTATCAAGAAACATTTGTCGTTCTGGATGCTGAAATACATAACCAATTGTTCGAGAAATTCCGGCCGGGCTCTGCTTTTCGGTAGATTCTCCCATTAGAAGAATTTCACCTTGTTTTGGTTTTAGCAGACTCATCGTCAATTGAAGAAGAGTGGTTTTTCCACTGCCGTTTCGTCCGACTAATCCGACAAATTCGCCCTCTTTGATTTGGAAGGAGAGATCTTCTAGCGCCCGAACAATGACGGGTCCCTCGTAAGAAAAGCCAACTTGTTTAAATTCAAGTAGGTTAGTCATTCATTCGTCCTCCTTGTTCCAATCCTTCGCGAATTTCTGTAGCTAAGTCTTGATTGTTGAAAGCCGTCAGCCCCGAAAATCCGGCCTGGGTCAGCTTTTGGCGAATTTGCAGAAGTCGAGGCAGCAAAGACTTGCTCAGTGGCGAAGCCCCTAAATCAACCAAAGCTTCTTCGACTGGCTTTGCAGTCAAAATTTTTCCCTGATCCAAGATAACAAGCTGCTCCGCTACTTGGATGGCTTGCGTAATATCAGTCTCTAAGACAATCAACGTCAGAAGAGGCTTATTGTCTTTATGGAGCCTGCCGAGGAGGCGATACAGCTCTTCCCGACCTTCTGGGTCGAGCGCACTTGCTGGCTCATCTAAGACGATGATCGGTGTATGTTGAGCGAGAGCGGCGGCAATGGCTAGCCGTTGTCTCTGACCGCCGGATAAATGTCCGACTGGGCGATTCTCCAGTCCATTAAGACCTACTCGAACTAACGCATCTTGAACAGCTGCTCGCAGTTCTTTCTCTGGTGTATTTCGGTTTTCCAAGGCAAAAGCCACTTCTTCACCAACAGTCATCGCAACAAGCTGGCTACTCACATCTTCCATCACAAGGCTGACTGACTTTGATCGTTCGCTTAAATTTGTTTCTCGATTTTCCTGACCCCGAATCAAGATTCGACCGGATCCAACTCCGCCATACACGTGAGGAATTAATCCAGAAAGTCCCGCCGCCAGAGTGCTTTTTCCTGATCCTGCTGGCCCGGCAATGA
>JAGOZY010000064.1 GCA_018058445.1 Negativicutes bacterium
CCCCACAGTTGGGTAATCGCTTTCTCTGCTTGATTATCTTGATTCGTTGTTCGTGTCTTGATTCCAATAATTTTTTTCGCTGGAAGATTAATTTTTTTCATCCAAGCACCCCTTTTCAGCATCGAATGTCTTTGAATTTCCATTTTGCATTAGACTAATTGATTCAGCTTGGAAAAATCTACCAGCAAATTACCGACAGACAAAATGTCTTGCAGCATGGCTAATCGATTTTCTCGTACTTTTAAGTCTTCCGCCATCACCATCACATCTGTAAAGAAGCGTTCTGTCGGCTTGGCAAGCTTCCCAAGGGCAATTAATGCGGCCTCATAGGAATGGTTTTCGAGGGATTCAATAATTGTTTTTCGAATCGGTTGCCACTCCGTCCAGAGAGCTTTTTCCGCCTCTTCTTGAAGAAGTGACTCATCAATCAAATCGATCGTTTCAGCATTCTTCAATAAATTTCCAATTCGGATCATGGATTGTACAACCGGTCCAATCGTTCCATTTTCCCAAGCGATTTTTAAAGCGAGCGCCTTTTGGTAGGTTCCATAAAGATCATCAATCGATTCCCCTAAAGCGGCTTCCGCTAAAGCAGGTGGGAACTCTTGATCGCCTAAGAAACTACGTAAACGAATTCGGAAGAAATTTTGCAGTTCTTCTTGAATTTCCATTTGTTTTTCATCGTCTTCGATACTATATTCACTCAATGCAGCTTGAGCAAATTCCGCTAAAGAAATATGCATTTTTCCATCAATAATCATCAAGAGAATTCCCAGTGCCTGTCGGCGAAGCGCATAGGGGTCTTGGGATCCAGTCGGGATGAGCCCACGGCTAAATGTCCCAACCAAGTTGTCCATTTTATCTGCCAAGCTGACCCAGCGTCCAGCAGTACTTTTCGGCAGTTCATCTCCAGCAAAGCGGGGCAGATAATGCTCAAAAATACCGTGAGAAATTGTTTCTTTTTCGCCTTCCAAACGGGCATACACTTCTCCCATGATCCCTTGAAGCTCGGTAAACTCCGTCACCATACCGGTCAAAAGATCCGCCTTTGATAGATAAGCAATCCGTTGAGCAGCAATCTGTTCTTCTGTACTTCCATCAGAACCAAGCCAACGAGTAAGCCCTTCAAGGCGAGTTACTTTATCCCGCAAAGTACCTAGGCCATCTTGGAAAACAATGGTCGCAAGTTTATCAACCCGATCTTCAAGTTTGGTTTTTTGATCTTCCAGATAAAAGAACCGGGCATCAGCCAGACGAGCTCGCAGCACTCGTTCGTTTCCTTTTTTGACCAATTCTAAATGATCGGCATTTCCATTACGTACGGCAATAAATCTGGGCAGAAGTTTTGACCCATCTTCTGCAAGAACTGGAAAATAACGTTGATGTTCCTTCATCGGCGTCATGACTGCTTGAGCAGGTAAATCCAGATAATCTTCTTCAAAGGCTCCACAAAGAGCCGTCGGATATTCGACCAAGAAGACTACTTCTGTTAGCAAATCTTTGTCCCAAGCAACTTTTCCGCCTTCTGCTTTCGCAGCATCTTCAACTTGCTGGACGATGATTTGTCGACGTTGTTCTTGATCTAAAATAACGTAATTCTCTTGTAGCCGAGCAAAATAGTCTTCTGGGTTCTTCACTGTAAATTCCGGCTTTCCTAAGAAACGGTGTCCTCTCGTTGTTCTGCCAGAAGTGATATCGGCAAATGAAAAGGAAACTTCTTCGTCACCAAACAGGCCAATTAGCCAGTGCACGGGTCGAGCAAAGCGGATATCTTTATCGCCCCACCGCATTGTTTTAGAGAAGTTTAGCTTTTCAATCAAAGTGACTAACAGCTCTGGTAAAACAGATTGAACGGATCGACCTTCACGCTTAACCTTTGCCCAAACATAACCATCGAGAACCGTCAAATCAGCTGCTGTAACCCCCTGTCCGCGGGCAAAACCTTCTGCTGCTTTGGTTGGTTTTCCTTCCGCGTCAAAAGCAATTGCAATCGCTGGGCCTTTACTTTCTTTTTCTTCTGATTCGGTTTCTTCAGCCACATTGACAACGTGTAGAACTAACCGCCGGGGAGTCGCGAGGGCACGCATTCCACCATGAGCAATTCGCTCTTCTGCCATCAGTTTTTTCCCGAGCTCTTCCATTTGTACTAATGTATGAGGAATAAAACGAGCGGGAATTTCTTCAGTACCAATCTCTAAGAGTAGATCCTTAGCCATTATTGACTCCTCCTTTCAAAAGCGGATAGCCTAATTTTTCTCGCTGCACTAGATATTGCTTGGCACACTCTCGCGCCATATGACGGACTCGTCCGATAAAGCCAGTCCGTTCGCTTACACTAATCGCTCCGCGAGCATCTAGCACATTAAACGTGTGTGAGCATTTCAAAACATAATCATAAGCAGGAAGCACTAAGCCGCTTTCCAAAATTCGGAGCGCTTCTTTTTCATAGCAATCAAATAAATGAAAAAGCAATTGGGCATCCGCGAGCTCAAAACTATAAATTGAGTTCTCCAGTTCGTTTTGTCCAAAGATTGCTCCATAGCTTACCCCATCTACCCACTCCAAATCAAAAACATTTTCCACTCCTTGAATATACATGGCAAGTCGCTCTAGGCCGTAAGTAATTTCAACAGACACAGGCTTTACATCAATACTACCCACCTGCTGAAAGTAGGTGAACTGGGTAATTTCCATTCCATCCAGCCAGACTTCCCAGCCCAGTCCCCAAGCTCCTAGTGTTGGCGATTCCCAGTTATCTTCAACAAAGCGAATATCGTGCTTTAAAGGGTCAATTCCAAGAAGTTTTAAACTCTCCAGATATAGCTCTTGAATATTAGCCGGCGATGGCTTCATGATCACTTGATACTGATGATGCTGATAAAGTCGATTTGGGTTTTCCCCATACCGACCATCGGCAGGACGACGAGAAGGCTCGACGTAAGCCACATTCCACGGCTCAGGTCCTAAAGCGCGTAAGAACGTTGACGGATTCATAGTACCCGCCCCTTTTTCCACATCATAAGGCTGACCAATGACACATTTTTGTGCGGCCCAGTAGTTTTGTAAAGTCAGAATAATTTCTTGAAACGTCACTATTTTTTCCTCCTTGATTTTTAATTTCTATTTCAATGTAGCACTATTCAGATACTGTCTAAATTCAGCAAAAACAAGTAGTGCAAAGCGGAAAGACAAAGGAGACCGTTGGTAGTACATCGAAGTACAGCAAGGTTTCGTTTTTCTCTTCAATACCACAATGCGAAGTTTTCATGAGTTTGGTATCCTTAGCCTACGTGTGCTTTTGGCACACTGCGGTTCACTAGGATTTCTGCGTCTCTGCGTTTCTTGAAATCTAGTGACGGATATTCTTCCTATTGTTATTTTGATTCGCTCGCGCTTCCAAAACAACATAGTCAGTAAAAAGAGACCCCGTCTCTGACTACTTCTGTAGCCAGGGACGAGATCTCTCCCGCGGTTCCACCCTGATTGATGATTATAAACTAATCATCCTCTTTTTTTATAGCAGGCTTTACTCATCATCCAAATAAAAAATCGAATGATTTTCCTCCTGCAGCTTGGAAGGGCCTCTTTGTCTGGTATCGGCTTTCACTATTCCGATTCGCTGTTAGGTAGACAAACACTTCTTCCTCATCGCTAATATAAAATTATTCTACCTGAAAAACCAGCAAACCTCAAGAAAATTAGCTCAGTGGGTGATTTTCATCTTCTTCGGTTTCCAGTTTGGCGATAATTTCTTCGGCAGCATCTTCGCTGTCTTTTTTTACAAGCTCAATCGTGCAGCGTCGGAACATTGCAACGATGGCAGCGATCAATGTAAGTTGTGGTAATAGTACAGCACTAATCGCACCTACAACAATGGGAAGCTCCGTCAGTACTTTGCCTTCATGGCTGATTCGGATTCGGGTGACTTTTCCTTCTTGAATCAATTGCTTCACTTTTTCGAGCACATCTTGAGTTTTACCAGAGAAGCAAGTGAACATCGCATCGGTTTTGCTTTGTTTTGGACGGTGCTCCAGTTCGATTAACGCTGCAATAACGTCTCCTTCACAAAGCTCAAGTAATTCTTTCGCTTCTTGGTAAGAAAGATCTCCCCGCTCCCGCAGGATGTCCAATTTTTCCAATGTGATTTTTTCTTCCATAGTAAGTTGCCTCCTTATAGGTCATTTGACCTTCTTCTCATTTGTTTATTGTAACATCTCTCCTGGATTTTCAATACCCACATTTTCAGCACAGTCTAAAAGTGCTTGTAGGCTTCCTGGAGCTAATGGGATACCCTCTTCACTACGTTTTGTCCGAGTCGTTTGTTCCGGGTCACCGGGGAACTTTACTGGCTGGTCTTCCTTCATCGGCGGCGATGCTTTAAGCCAATCCATTAAATTTGCGACTTGCTTATCGAATTTTTCTTTACTCGTCAGTTTGTACGGATCAAAAATGATTGAAAACATATTATTGATCAGTGGGTTATCAATTGGCGCATGGTCTTGAACCATCCCGCCGCTTAGGGCGCCACCGAGTAATTCACACATAAACGCAAGAGCATATCCTTTATGTTCGCCAAACGGTAGCAGTGCTCCTACCGGATCTTCGAACATTACCGCCGGATCAGTCGTCGGTTTTCCTTGACCGTCAAGCAGCAATCCCGGTGCAAGCTGTTTTTCCGCTTCATAAGCAACCCGAAGTTTACCAAAAGCAATGGAGCTTGTCGCATAGTCGAGAACAATGGGATATGGCTGATGAGGAACCGTTACACAAAACGGATTTGTCACCAATCGAGCATCCGTACCACCCCAAGGTGCGACTTTAGGGGACGCAATTACATTTACAAAATGAATCGAGGCAAAGCCTGCTCGTGCGCATCGTTCGCCCCAATGGCCGATACGTCCTAGATGATGGGTATTGGCTAGGCCAACAATGCTCACTCCGTGTTTTTGGGCTCGCTCAATTCCAAGATCCATCGCTTCAATCCCGATAGACTGACCGAAACCTTTGCAGCCATTCAAGCCAATCATCGGCCCTTGGTCGGTCACAATCATCGCTTTTTGATCGGAAATCGCTCGTCCATGCTCCAGATCGTCGATATAAGTTGGCACGAGTGTAATCCCATGAGAGCTATGTCCATAAAGATCGGCTTCAATCAGATTGTCAGCAATCCGTGTTGCTTCTTCATGACTCACTCCGGCAGCTTGAAAAGTGACTTCAACTAAGCTTTTTAGCTTATGGATTGGAAAATATTTTTCTTTCGCCATGTCCATCGCTCCTTTGGGCTGACAGAATTCCTTAATTTTTTCAAATGGTTATTACTCAGATATTCGCTTTGGTACTAAAAATTCCTGCTTTTTGATTAAATGTTACGCTGTTTTTGGAAAAACTCTAATGATCGAAAGTTTCGTCCACTATGATGATAAAGATAATGAAGGAGTATTTTCTCTGCTTCAATTAAATCTTTTCCAGAAATCGACCCCGAAATTTCTTTTTCGTCCCACGGATAATTTTGTAGCGTTTGAAGAACCTGCAGCGTCTCTTGGCTAATCTGAGGAGCCAAAGGGTCAAGACCACAGCACGAGCCAATTACCCCGCCGCCTTCTGCCGATAAGCAACCTTCGTGAAGCTGACTTCCACATTCAATGCAGCCAGTTAGCTCGGCACCAAAACCAGCAAGCTCTAAAATTTTCCACAGGGCAGCTCCTGCCACGATACGAGGCGAACGAATCTCAAGCACTTCAAAAGCCCGATCTAAAAAATCAAACAACTCTTCTTGAGCTTCCTCTTCAGGCCAAAGAATATCAATCGCTTCGGCAATGACCGCGCCATAAGACATCCGATCCCAATCACTCCAGATATTTTGGCTATCCCGAAGAGTTCGAGCTTCTAACAGTCGATATCCTTCACGTTGACGATCGACTTGTAAATCTAGCAGAGCGAAAGGCTGGAGTAAACCGCCGCGCCCAGATTTTCTCCGACTTCCCGGACAGAAGACTCTCATCTTGCCTTGCTCTTTTGTGAAAAAAATGGCGATTCGGTCTGCTGCGCCGGAATCCCGGGCAGAGAGCAAAATCGCCGATACGTTCATGTCCATCCAAATTCTCCTCTAAGTATCTTAGGACAATAGTTATTCTTCGGTTTCCAGTAAAACTTCTGGCTCGTCAGTCGGCAAGACTTGCAATCTCACAACTCGGAATCCTTGTGTTTCTGTGACTGTGACATCCCATTTTCCCACTTTCACTTGGTCACCGACCATTGGTTTTTGACCTAATAATCGGAACACATAGCCACCGATGGTTTCTTCTTCTGGGTCTTCAATATTCAAAGATAGAAGCTCTGCCACATCTTCGAATAAAGCTTTTCCGTCTAGATCATAACCGCCATCGGGCAAAGACTTCATTTCTTCAAGTTCATCTTCATCATACTCATCATTGATCTCACCGACAAGCTCCTCGAGGATATCATCCATGGAGACTAGACCAGCAGTTCCACCGTATTCGTCGGCAACAACTGCCATATGAATTCGTCTAAGTCGCATCATTTGAAGT
>JAGOZY010000065.1 GCA_018058445.1 Negativicutes bacterium
CACTTCTGTGGGACTACTGGCGACTGATAGTATTATTGTTACAATGAGTATTTTCGTTTTTGGCGTTGAATCTTTCTTCTTTGCAATCTTATCGATCATGATCACTGCATTCACGATGAATTATGTTGAAGATGGACTTAATAAGAAAAAAGCGCTCATGATCATCAGTGACTATACGAAAGAAGTCCTTGATGCCCTCTTAAATGAGGTCCAAAAAGGAGTTACAGTAGTGCCTGTAAAAGGCGGCTATCGGCAAGAAGAGCGAGAAATGCTTATGGTAGTGCTTAGCTCCCAAGAATATCAAAAATCTCTGAGAATCATCCGAAAATATGATCCCAACGCATTTGTAGTTACTTATAATGTATCGGATGTACAAGGACTTGGTTTTACCTATGATTCGCCCGCGATATAAATAAAAAAAGCCGCAATCTTTCAACGAAAGATTGCGGTTTTTTTATATACTTGGACCCCAGCACTCGATAGATTTCACATACTTAATTGGGCTTGAGTTTTCTTTGGCAAGCTACTAAAAATAAGTTCGTAGGATTTTTTAAGTAATGGCCCGATCAAAACAGACTGCGCATCTTTTGACTCCAGCTTGATCGAAATCCAGTGAACTTTGTTCATGTAGTAGCCGGGAATGATAAAGTCATAATTTTCTCTTAGTTCCTGATTCATTGCCGGATTACCTTTTAAAGTAACAATCGACTCATTTTCTTTATTGGTTCCTAAGTAGCCAAATAATTTACCTCCAATAAAAAAACAATAAGCTTGCCATTCTTCCTTGTACAGAACTTCACTTCCAGGAAATTTTTTGGCTTCTTCTAAAATCCAGTTATAAGAAGTTTTCATGCAAATTCGTCCTTTCAAATTTAAATAAACTATCCGAAAGTTTTCTTTTATTTGGCCAATATTAAAAAATTCTATAGAGAATTCTAATCTAAAAGTATAGTTCTATAAAAAACTCTAGACACCTTTGAAATCACTTTTTATTTGATACACCATTCATCTTATTGATAAGAAAAAAAGCAAAGTCTTGAGTTCTCAAGACTTTGCTTTTTAGTTATTCCCACTCAATTGTGCTTGGTGGTTTTGAGGTAATGTCATAGACAATTCGGTTGACGCCTTTGACTTCGTTTACGATTCGTTTAGAAATTTGGTCGAGGATTTCATAAGGTAGACGTACCCAGTCAGCGGTCATGGCATCTTCACTGCTTACGATTCGCAGACCTACTGTGTAGTCATAGGTTCGCTCGTCACCCATAACGCCTACGCTTTTCAGTCCTGGTAGGACAGCGAAAGCTTGCCAGATTTGGCGGTAGAGGCCGGCATTGGTGATTTCTTCTCTCACGATTGCATCGGCTTCTCGGACGATTTCCAGTTTTTCTTCTGTGATTTCGCCAATGATTCGGATCGCAAGACCTGGGCCTGGGAATGGCTGACGCCAGACGATTTCTTCTGGTACATCAATTGCAAGGCCTAATTTTCGAACTTCGTCTTTGAAAAGCTCTCGCAATGGCTCAATCAAGGAGAAGTGCATATCTTCTGGTAGGCCGCCTACGTTGTGATGGCTTTTGATTACAGCAGCTGTATCGGTTCCGCTTTCTACGACATCTGGATAAACGGTTCCTTGAACGAGAAAATCAATTTGACCTAGTTTACGAGCTTCATCTTCAAAGAGACGAATAAATTCTTCACCAATGCGTTTTCGCTTCTCTTCTGGATCGGTAATACCAGCGATTCGACCCATAAAACGCTCTCTGGCATCGACATGAACTAAATTGATATGAAAGCCATCTCGGAAGGTTTTAACAACTTTAGCGGACTCGTCTTTTCGCATAAAGCCATGATCCACATATACACAAGTCAATTGATCACCGATCGCTCTATGTACAAGTACGGCAGCAACTGAAGAATCCACACCGCCTGAGAGGGCGCAGAGGACTTTTTTATCGCCGACTTTTTCCTTAATCATGCGAATTTGCTCTTCCGCAAAAGAGCCCATATCCCAATCTCCTTTGCATTTACAAATATCAAAGAGGAAATGGCGGATCAGATCAAGTCCTTTGACGGTATCGACAACTTCTGGATGGAATTGAAAACCATATAAGTGTTTTTCAGCATTTTCCATTCCAGCAACTGGGGTATGATTGGTGGAAGCAGTTACCAAGAAGCCTTCCGGCGCTTTACAAACTACATCGCCATGAGTCATCAGAACTTTGGGATCTTCTTGGATAGTCGCAAGGATTCCGGGATTGCTCGCCAATGTGAGGTCCATTACGCCATATTCACGATTTTCTGCCCGCTCTACTTGACCCCCATATTCCTTAGCAATCAATTGCATTCCATAGCAAATACCAAAAATAGGAATTCCTAATTCAAACAGTTTTGGGTCAACTTTCGGAGCTTTTTCATCATATACGCTGGAAGGACCGCCTGACATGAAAATACCTTTTAGATTTGCCCCTTGGATTTTTTCCAGACTTGCGGTATAAGGCCAAATCTCACAGTAGACTCCGCACTCACGAACTCGGCGCGCGATGAGTTGGCTGTATTGACCTCCAAAATCTAGAATAAGAATCCGATCATGATTTGTTCCAACTGACATATTATTCTGCTCCTCCCCATTTCCCTGTGTCCCCTTAAAAGGGCTACCTTTAAATTATAACCAAAAAGGGGTAATTTAGTCTAGGGCAATAAAAAAGAAAGAGGGAAAATCCCTCTTTCTTTTTTATTATCTTTAGTGATCTGGGATGATTCTTACATCATTCCGCCCATTCCACCCATTCCGCCCATTCCTGCAGGAGAAGCGGATTCAGCAGATGGCTTGTCAGCAACAATCGTCTCGGTAGTTAAGACTAGTGCTGCAATGCTTGCTGCGTTTTGCAGAGCAGATCGAGTGACTTTTGCAGGGTCTACGATACCTGCTTCGATCATGTCGACATATTGCTCGGTTAAGGCATTGAAGCCTTTTCCTTTTGCTAGTCCTTTGACTTTCTCAACAATGACCGCACCTTCACAGCCAGCATTGTAAGCGATTTGTCGAAGAGGCTCTTCGATGGCGCGCTTAACGATATTAACGCCAACTTTAACTTCGCCAGTCACTTTTAGGTTGCTAAGGCTTTTTTGGATATCGATAAAGGTCGTACCACCACCAGCGACGATTCCTTCTTCAACAGCAGCTCGAGTTGCATTTAATGCATCTTCAATGCGCAATTTTTTCTCTTTCAGCTCAACTTCAGTAGCTGCGCCCACGTTGATGACCGCTACACCACCGGCTAATTTAGCCAGTCGCTCTTGAAGTTTTTCTTTGTCGAAATCAGAAGTAGTTTCGGCAACTTGTGCACTGATTTGACCAGCGCGAGCTTTGATTGCTGCTTTATCGCCTTCACCATCAACAATGATGGTTTCTTCTTTGGTGATTCGGACTTGACGAGCTTTACCCAGATCGGTAAGCTCAACGCTGTCGAGTTTACGTCCGAGGTCTTCGGAAATCACTTGACCACCAGTCAAAATCGCAATATCTTCGAGCATTGCTTTGCGGCGATCGCCAAAGCCAGGAGCTTTAACGGCAACAGCACGGAAAGTGCCACGGAGGCGATTGACCACGAGTGTAGCCAGAGCTTCGCCTTCAACGTCTTCAGCAATGATCAACAGTTCTTTACCTTGTTGTACTACTTTTTCGAGTACTGGGAGTAAATCGGCGATAGCGCCAATTTTACGATCTGTGATTAAGATCATTGGGCTATTAAGTACTGCTTCCATTTTGTCTGGATCTGTCACCATATAAGGAGAAATGTAGCCACGGTCGAACTGCATTCCTTCTACGACTTCGAGATTAGTTCCCATCGTTTTGGATTCTTCCACAGTGATGACTCCATTTGCACCCACTTTTTCCATAGCGTCGGCAATCAGTGCGCCAATTTCATCGTCTGCTGCAGAGATCGAAGCGACTTGGGCAATTGCGCTTTTTCCTTCGACTTTAACGGCAGTTTGTTTGATTTCTTCAACTAAAACTGCGACTGCTTGCTCAATGCCTTTTTTGATAATCATTGGGTTTGCGCCAGCAGCGACGTTTTTCATGCCTTCACGAATCATAGCTTGTGCTAAAAGAGTCGCAGTTGTCGTACCATCACCAGCGACATCATTGGTTTTAATCGATACTTCTTTAACCAATTGAGCGCCCATATTTTCAAAAACATCTTCGAGTTCGATGTCACGAGCGATTGTAACTCCGTCGTTGGTAATTGTAGGTGCACCGAATTTTTTATCAAGAACGACATTGCGGCCTTTCGGTCCGAGTGTCACTTTCACTGCATCGGCAAGTGCGTTGACACCGCGTTCAAGAGCACGACGTGCTTCTTCATTAAACAAAATTTGTTTAGCCATTTCTCTTCACTCCTATATTATAAAAAATTATTTTACAACGACTGCCAAAATATCCCGCTCACTCAGAACCAGATAGTCTTGACCGTCTACTTTAATCTCAGAACCTGCATATTTTGCGAAAATAACTCGGTCACCTTTTTTGACTTCGAGAGCAACTTTTTGACCGTTGTCTAAAGTTCTTCCAGTTCCGACTTCAATAACTTCGCCTTCTTGCGGTTTTTCTTTGGTCGCTGTATCAGGCAATACGATACCGCTTTTTGTTACTTCTTCTCGGTCCAACGCTTTGATCACTACACGATCTGCCAATGGTTTAATCATGGATAGTGCCTCCTCATAACTTTTATTGTTTTGTTAGCACTCTAATCTGACGAGTGCTAAACACAAATTTATGATACCACTCTTTCGGTAGAAAAATCAACCTTTTCAAAGTTTATTTCTCCGATAATTTCTCCACTGCATTTAAAACAGCAGCAGCCACTTCACTCAAAGTTAACCGTTTTTCCATACTGTACTGACGCAATCTTTGATAAGCTTCTTCTTCGGAGTAACCAAATTTGCTTTGGAGTAGTGATTTGGCTTTATCGATTTCACTGCGTTTTTTTAGTTTGTCATCTACTTCGGCAATTTCTTTAATTAAATTTTGATAATCCTCGAACCGCTTCATTGCAATCGTGAGCGCAGGAAATAACTGCTCTTCCCGAATCGGTTTAACCAGATAGCCATGAAGCCCCAACTGGGCTGCTTGGTCGACAAATTTATCCTGACTATAGGCTGTGAGCAAAAGAACCGGAATCTTCATTGCTTTTTGAATCTCTTTAGCTGCTTCGAGCCCGTTGGTTTTTGGCATTTGGATATCTAAGATGGCAAGATCTGGTTGGTGCTTTTGGGCAAAACTCAAAGCCTGCTGGCCATCCGCAGCTTCTGCGACAACCTCATGTCCTTCACTTTCAAGCATTTCTTTTAAATCCATCCGAATTAAAGGTTCGTCATCGGCAATTAAGATACGCCATTTCTTTTTCATCCTAATTTATTCACCACTCTTAAACCAAATTTCTGCGAGAGTCTCAACCCCAGCAGAGTGAATAAGAAAGCGTCCTTGAAGATCTTGCTGCACAAGTGTTTGTACGATTTTTAGCCCTAAATGCGAATCCTTTTCGAGGGAAAATTCCGCAGGTAGTATGACTCCTTGGTTGCTGACGCAAAGATGAATCTGATCTTCCAGCTTCTCCCATTTGATTTGAAGCCCTTTGCCATTTGCCTGACCATGAGAAAGGGCATTTTGAACGAGTTCATTTAGAATGAGTCCAAGAGCAGTGGCCTGTCTAGAACCTAATTGTAAAGGAGTTCCCTGAATTCGCCACGGAGTCTGGCTTGGATCGAGAAGGGCAATCTGCCTGGTGATTTGAAGAAGCCTTTCGACGATTTCTTTCAGCTCGACTTGCTCATCGTGCTGATAGGACAAGATGTCATGAACCAAGGCCATGCTTGAAATACGCTGGATACTGTCTTGAAGAGCAGACTTTGTCTCTTCTGAATTACTTCTGCGCATTTGCATACTAAGTAAACTCGACACAGTCTGTAAATTATTCTTCACTCGGTGATGAATTTCCTGAATGATGGTCGCTTGGCTTTGAATTTCTTTTTCTTTTTGCCAAACCTCTGTCTTATCCGAAATCAGAACAATCATCTTCTTAAAAATACCCTTGGATAGAACTGGAATAAATCGATTTTTCCAGACCCGATGCTCGCTTCGCTCTTCGATCTCAATCCCTTGTAGACTTTGCTTGGCCCTCGTAAATCCTTTTAAACTCAGCGCACGATCATAGTACCATCGCCCAATAAGCTGACTGATGCCAAGAGGACGATAAAGCTGCTCAGCCGCTCGATTGGCCCAAATGATTTTTCCTTCGCTATCCAAAATCAAAAAACTTTCTTGGTTATCAAGTCCACGAAAAATCTCACTGTCGGCCCTTAATGTGCCTTTAAAGAGCTCGAGAGAAGTCTCAAGAACAATGGCTTGTCGCGTCCGATCTGAGTCAGGAATAGCCCAATCTAACGTTAAAATTACTTCTGGCTGATCGTCATTTAGACAAATCGGCCAGGCCATCAAATCAAGCTCTTGATCGGTGATACTCCACTGTCGTTTTCC
>JAGOZY010000066.1 GCA_018058445.1 Negativicutes bacterium
CATTAAGGATATGATCATGTCGGAGATCGAGCCTATGGACATTCAGAGCCTTTATAACACAATGATGAGAAACGGAATGAAGGGTTCTAGCTGCCAAAGATTACACGCTATACTACGCAGTATATTCCGTGATGCGAAAGACAATAATATCGTATCCCGAAATATTATGCTCATAGTGAAGAGGCCTAAGGCAGAAGCCCCGCCTATTCGTTTTTTAAGTCCCGAGGAATTGATCCTCTTCATGGATGCTGCCAAAGGGGAAAAAGCTGAGATTGCTGTTTGGATTGCAGCTTATACTGGGATTAGATCCGGGGAAGCTCTTGCCTTACGTTGGGAAAATATTGACTTAGACAATGGATTAATTCATATTGTCGGAACACTCAAAAAGTCCAAGGCCGAAGGTTGGAAAATTTCTAAGCCTAAAACTCCAAGTAGCTTGCGAACGATCCCTATTCATGAGCCACTTATCGGGAAGCTAAAAGAGTACAAGGAAAAATGGGAGCCGAATTATTGGGGACTGCTTACAATTGGAAAACAGGGCCGACCTCTTCCAAAATCGAGCCTCACCTTATCCATTAAGCGAATTCGAGAGAAGGCTGGGTTAAATATCAGCTTCCACGGCTTACGACACTCAGTCGCGTCAATGCTCGTAAGTGCTAATACTGGAATAACTGATGTTCAATCTTTGCTCGGTCACGCTAACCCAAATACAACTCTAAAAATCTATTCTCATGCTCAAAAAACGGCAAAAAAAATAACAACCGAAAAGGTTGCTGACATTCTCAATAAGCTCCAATAGCACACAATCGAGCACACAGAAAAGTAAAAAGCCCGCAATTACGCGGGCTTTTAGTCTTTATACTCTTTCTTCATCATGCCTGCCATTTGCCCAGCGTTTCCAAACATAATATATTCAACTCCTTGTATTTATTGGCTTCTTTAGCCATTTAACAACCATTTTTCAACATTCTGTTTTTGTCGTTAATTGTCCTTTTTATCGCTTTTTGTCGTCGTTTTTTTTAAACACAGCTCACGAACAGCTCACGCTTTTCATTATATCATGCTTTCCCATTTATGAGATTTCTTCTTTTAAAAAGTTTAATAAAAAAGCTGCTCTTTTCGCAATGAAAATAACAGCTTTTTCGGTCTTTGGTCAGAGAGCGGTCGCTCTTTCTATTGTAGTTACTTTTTGTGTTTATTTTTTTCAATATTTTAATCTCTTTTAGACATAAAAAAAGAAGCTACCAACTCAATTAAGAGTCAGTGCCTATTTTTCATTAATCTTAAAATTCAAAATTACTTAAGTCCCTAAGCATTTGTATCAAATACTTGCCTCTAAAGTCACTTTCTTCGTCGCTATCTAAATCTCTTTTTCCGAACTCAACAAACCCATTAGAGCAGTAAAAATCTTTTAATTTTTCAACATCCTCACACTCTAGATAAACAAAACGGCCACCAAAAAGGTCGTGGCCTTTTTTGACCTCTTGACATGCAAGCATCAGTATTTCAGAGCCTGAAATCGGATTATTAAACTCACTGTTATGGTTTTTTCCAAGTTGTGCAATAAGAAGTGACGTTATTTTGTATTCACACCTATCAAGATCATATGTCCCAAATCGCTTTATTCTTTTTCGAGTCCCCTCGTTAATTCTTTTTGGATTGCTTTTTTTCCCCATAGCCTGCGAGCTTATATAAAAATTTTTATTTGCCAATGTAAAAAAACCAACAAGATGCCGAATTTTATTTATTTCTAAAAATATAAGTTGTGTTTTTGCTAAGCCTTGTTTCCCAAACTCAATAGCTTTGTATTTTAAGAATTTTTCAACATCATTCTCGTACAAGGATTCAAAAGAGGAGAGAATAGATTTCACTCTATCCTCTCCTAATTCCTCAACCATCTTTTCAAGTTGAACAAGTTCGTAAGCACTCATTATTTATCACCGAATAAATTTTTAATCTCGTCTTGTTTTACATTTCGTACAGATCGAGACATTACAGTTTTTTTCGAAGATTTACCTTCTGCATTTTCAAGCGCAGAAAGAAATTTCAAATTTTCAGTCCTTTTCGTTATATAAATATTTTTCAGAATACTTTTAGTGGCCATACCAGCCACCTCCTTCTAGCAAGTAATAATTATCTAAATGAGAAAGTCCTTTGCATTCTTGGCTAGTTTCTAGATTCTTTTCCCTATATTATGTTAGAACTCACTTCTTCTAATAAGTTACTTTCTTATAATCTAATTCTACTATGTAATGTCAAGAAAAAAGATACATTTTGTCCTATAAAAATTTCTTGTCATACACCATGGAACAAAAAAAGAGCCCTACCCCCGAAGGAGTAGAGCTCTTTTTGTAAACCTGATTTATTTTAGCATAGTCAAAACCAAACAGTAATTTGACCCTTCACGTCTTTATCCTGGTTGATGTAAACATCCCCGTCCCAGTGTTTAAATTGTCGATTAACACGTGCTCCGGCATTAGGATGATTATCACCTACCGTCCAGTCCGCATAAGCTCCCACACGCCACTTTTGATGAACTGTAGGTACTTCGACTTCAAACTTGATGGTACTATCCTGATTCATTACGATTTTTCCATTTTCAAACTTCTGTGTCTCACCTTGTAAAAGACCAAATTCGTGATCTTTTCCGTTGACCTTTACACCGATTTTAGGCTGATTTATGTTTGCCTCTAAGTCGGTGTTTTCTTTTTGACCGGTTACCGGATCGATTGCTCTAGCCACATATTGGATTTGAGTTTCGGTTTCGACCTTCACTACTTCCTTAACGACCGGTTTTTCAATATCCACCCGTTTTTCAATCGTTCGCGGAAAATGCTGATAAGTAATATAGCTGCCAACTCCCGCACCGAGCAGGAAGCAGACAGCTATGACGAGTATCCATGTTCTGTTTTTCAAGTTACACCTCCATTATTTTTATCCATACGACACCACGAAAAGCAGGGCAAGAATAAGACACGTTACGGCTACACTATAAGCAACTTCGAAGCAATTTCTTATCGCTCGAATCATACTTTTAGCCCCCTGCCTGCAGGTGCCAGCTGGCTTTTCCTCGAATGACTTCGCCCCCTGGCTTTATCTGTCCATCTGCTGAATCGGGCAAATGCCACAAATCCCAACGTTCACAAGTAGTAGCTGGACCGTAGCTATCTAAATCAGCAGCTTCGGCATGAGTCATTACAACATCTGCCGAAATTGATAGATTCATTTCAGCGGCAAGAATAGAAACGACCTGACTCATCACTTCGATTTGTGCTTCTGTTGGAGGATAGTCCCCCATCGCATTTGGACTGGCATTGTAAGCACAACACAAAGTGACTCCAACTGCTCTACCATTCCTGCGCCATGTGTGCGCTTTCTTTTCGGTTAGATCAGTCGTACTAATGACGATCCCACCGTCTCCTGTAATATTGATATGATAATCGGCAAATGTTTGGTGATATCGTCCCGCCGTCCAGTGTAAGTAGATATGATCAATATACCCTCTGGCACTTCTGGCAATTGACTTTAGGTCCTGCAATGTTACATTTTCCATTATTCATCGCCCTCTCTATCTCTAGGATTTATACGTTTATCAGATTCGGATGGTGGCCTTATTGGTGGCGAGTAGCTCCCAATTCCAAAAACTGTACTACCAAGACCCATTAAGGCCCTCCCGAGATCCTGAACCTTGGCCCGCAAAATTGCCTCAAGTGCTTGGTCTATAAATTGCCTGATCATCTTTGCTCTTTCTATTCCACAGTCGCCTAGATTGCCGGCGATAGCGCGAAGCTCACAAGCAAGCAGAAAGCCTACTGCATACTTAGTCCACCCCATGTCAGGATACGCATCATGCATCACCCTCGCCGCCCACAAGATAACGGCCCAAATTGCGACGCGCTGCAAAAATTTATTGTAAAAAACATGCAGACTTAGATATCCTTTGCGCCAAGCCGCAAGGGTTGATACAGCACAAATCACATCATCGCTATCGGGTCGCTCTTTTCCGCTTTCCATTAAGCTTTTTCTTGATTCAGCAACAACTTTCGCACCTACGTTTATCACGTAGAGGTACAGCAACGCCCGCGCACCCATGACGTGACCGTCAAAAAGATAAGCAACCACACCAACCAAATACTGGATAGGCGGCGATGCGTACACCGCGCAAATGATGCTCCTGTCTGGCATGATGCGCCTCCTATTCTTTGAGTTTTTCTAAAAGAGCCTGATAGACTTCGTCTGGTGTAAATTCCATCGCATCTTCGCCGCCAAAATCAGGCCAAATATGCCTGAGTCTTTTGACTACCAGAGTCGTGCAGGTTTCCGTATGCGAGTCCTGCCATTTTCGCCCTAGCCATCGAGCAAGACTTTTGGATATCCGACTGCGAACAAAAATACGAAAAGCATCATCGGCCCCATAAATGCACTTTTGACTATCCTCAATTGCAACATCTAAAAGAGCTTCTGCCTCACGATGATTAAACGGTAGCTCGATCACATCTGTCGCGTCAGGGTACAAATTCTCATTTGCAAGCCTTATTCGAGGGGGAAAGGCTTCATACGTGCGCGTAAGGCGATTACTCACGAACAAAAAATGTGCATGAGTAAATTTTCCACCAATCATAAAACGAACAAATTTACCAAAATTCGAGCTAGGTTCAGTAAAAACAATCTGTACTTTCATTTTCTATTCCTCCGGCCATTTTATTAATTCGAGTGTTTCCTTCGTGGTTGCGGCCTCAATTTGGACTTTTAACTCTCCATAAATTCCGTGGAGTTTAGCCGAAAACATCGATAAAGCACCTGGAATTCCTGCCAGCCCTTCGGCGTCAAGCAATAAAGATGAATTATCCGCACAAGACCAAAGCAGTTCGGGAAAAGCTTGTTTAGTAAGAATTGCAGTGGTCGCACTTTGAGCCGCCATGGACATTCTTTGACAACTCAGAGCGTCTGAATCTAAAACCTTGCCCATATAAGGAAAACCACCCGACTCTTTTTCATTTCGGATGGTTTTTAATTCTTCTATTTTCTTTTTCTTCTGGCTTTCGAGATCCGTTCCAAAGTGGTTATCGACTTCTTCTGGAGTCGCTTCACGGTCTTCCGCTCCCATGACACCAGTATAAATAATCTTCTCTTTTTCGCTATAGTAATATTTCACTTTTCAATCCTCCTTAATACCAAACTCGGAAGATATAACGCCAATTCTCGGTACTCCAAGTAGCCCCTGGTGTCACCACAAGAGTGCTATATCCGCTATTTCTTGGATTCATGACGAAAATGCCGTTATTACCTGAGAAAAGACGAACATTGGTTTTGTCAATCAAGGGTTTCCAAGCAAATGCAGTACCCACGTTGCAAGAGGCTGCCTGAGCGATATCCCCTTCATTCCAGTTCGTGAGTTTCCCCGTGGCACCAATATATTTAACCCAAACGCCTGTGATACATTTTCGTGGATCTTCTATTTCTAGACCATGAGGCACGATCGCAAACGAATTTAGGGTAAAGGGAATTTCGTCACTCTCCCAATAATTTAATCCACCACCGCCTCCGCCAGATCCTGGTGTACCCGGTTCTCCTTGTGACCCTTTTAACGACTCCAACCATTCCGCAGCCGTACCTTCAAAACCATTTTCTAAAGCGATTTGATAAGCAGATGCGCCGTCTTCACCAGGATCGCCTTTCAAGTCGCCTTCCAAAGCCTGCTGCAAGATGCTATATTGAGCGCTTGATTTGACGTCTTCGTCCGTTGATAAGCTTCTCCGCACTGTATATTCAAAAACAGTGGTAGTGAGAAGGGCACCGCCACTTTTGAATATTTTTATTTCTGCTTGATGTGTTCCAACTTCGGATATCTCATTTGAGCCAAGTTCATATTTGATTTTTCCACTTGCAGGGTCAACAGTCGTACATTCTCCTTGAATTGTTACTCTGCTTGGAGTTTGCACCACAAAGCTGATATAAGTCGCCCCTGTTATATCAAGAGTTTTTTCGTCATCTGTCAATGTGATATTTAGAATATAAACCCTCGTATCAAGCGTGACGAATTCCATCCGACTTATTTTTTTCTTCTTTTTAATATCAAGCGAAAAGTTATAAACACTTTGAATCACTCTCTATTCACCACCTTCTCTGTTTTTGAATGACTAAATTATTCCGGCCACTTTATTAATTCGAGTTGTTCCTCGGTGGCAACTTCGCTTAGTGCTATTTTTAGTTGCGCATAAATCATATGCTGATTTTCTGCATGCTCGGCTAGATAGATCGGCAGACGAATCATTTCTTCTCGGCTCAGCACCATGATTGTGTTGTCCTGGGTAATCCAAAAGTAGGTTTCTTTTGTTTCATCAAGTTCAGCTCGCTTCGATTGCCCGACAATTCGATTATAGGCCGCTTGGTCAGAGTCAAAAACTTTCCCTTCGTACCAAAAGCCTCCTGATTCTTTTTGATCGCGGATGGCTTTCAACTCGGCTGCTTTCAGAGCCTTTT
>JAGOZY010000067.1 GCA_018058445.1 Negativicutes bacterium
ATTCATAATCATAGTTCAGATTTTTCAATTAATCTCTATGTTTATTTTTTGTGAAAACGAAGAATTAGATTCTCTTGGAATGCTATGCATTGATTTGAGTTTAATTAACTCTTTTCAAACTAGTGCAAATATCTATTGGTCGTAAAGCTGTATTTGCTATGATAGTTTTTACTATGTTACCAAAACAAAACATTTTTTCTTCAAATTCTACCCATAAAGTAATCCTTTCGATATTTATAAATAAAAATCCTTTAAGAATGAAAAATATAGATAGCGTGACTATTTCGATTGAAGGTATATTGATGGTTCTTGGCTCTGAATGGTAGATGCTTGCGAGATCAGTTGTGGGTGATTGATGACAAAAAATATTTTAAAGTTAAGGTTTGTGTGGAGGGGTGTTTTGGGGTATCGCATCTGTATTTAATGTTGTATTATGATGGAAGCTAAGTTGTATGGAGCTGGATATGATGAAAAATGCGAAATTTGTCGATAGGAAAGTTTTGAATATAACTTAATGAGATGATAATATGAATGTGGATAATGGCTGTTATTTATAAAAGTTTGATTTGTTTTTAGTCGCTGTTTTGTTGAATACTATGTAAGGGAGCATCATCGTGAAAAGTAAAATAAAATATCAATTAGCTTTAGCGAGTGTACTCGGTGCGAGCACTATTTTTAGTGGACAAATTGTTAGTGCTTCGAACAATGATCGTGATTTGATTATTACTGGTGGGGTAACTGAAATTCAGGATATGAGCGGTGTAGATGGCGAAAGCGTCGGGGTTGTCGGTGGATCAATCGTCTGTGTGGAAGGGTAGTCCGGGGGGGGCAATGCTGGCGGTGCTGGTAATGAAATTTATCAAACAGGCTTTTCTGAGTCGGTATTCAGTTTTTAAAAAAATAGTAAAAATGAATAGTTTGGGGTATCTTTTAGGCGATAGAGATTTGCTTTAATGTTTTAAGTTCTGTTGGTATAAGCGTTAACGCAAATGTTAATTTGAGGGGGATGAATGTGAAGAATAAAATGAAAAAGCAGATAATGTTAGCGTGTCTTTTCGGGGTGAGTTCCTTTGTTTCCTCTGGGTCTTTGAGTTATGCAGCAGACCAGGAGCTGATTGTAACTGGGGGATCGACTTCAGATACTGATTTGATTGGATTGGCTGGGGAAACGCTGAGTGCGGTTGTGGAAGATACTTCCATTTGGACTGGGGACATGGAGGTCAATCTTGATGGTTCTGGTGCTGCTGAGGTTACGGATTCATCTTGGTTGGGAGTTTTTCGGGTGAATGATGGATATGGACGCGGAGCGTTTGGCAACGCGAAATGGCAAGGAAATCTGTTGATTAATGGAACTGAGGGGAATCGGGCTGCTGGTGAAATTATCTTGACTAATGGCTCAACTTGGGATGGGAAAGCAGTGCTTAATTCGGAGGAGAGTGGGAGTGGAACCGATATTTATCTATCTGAAGGGTCAAATTGGACTGGCAATTTGGAGCTTGAAAATTCCGACGCGTTTGTATCACTTGAGAATTCACAGTGGAAAGGCAATGTCAGTGGGAAATCAGATGTCGATCAACGTTCAAACGTCATTGCGTCGCTAATGAGTGATTCGTATTGGGAAGGTAACATGGATGGTCACGTAGTCAGTTCGGGTGATTTTGGAGTTTCCGCTTACGAATCTTCGATCTGGCGTGGAAACTACTTCGTAAGTTCTGATGGGCTTGAGAATACGCAGGGAACCACGGGGTATATAAATGTTGGCGTCAATTCCAGCTGGCTGGGGGATGCGACTATTGTCAATGGGAGTAGCTTTACTTCTAATTTTTATAATAATTCCTATTGGAAAGGAAATCTCTTTGTTGATAATAGTCAATCTGAATTTATGTCTGCTGGGCATGTGGGAATTGACCTGAGTCAGAATTCTGCTTGGGAAGGTGACTTAACGGTGATTGGAAACTCTGTGGCGGATGCTTACCCTGAAAATCTACATGTTGATGTTGCTTCTAATTCCAAATGGAACGGGAACCTACATGTGTCTGGGGGAGAAAATACGATCTACGCAACGCAGAACTCAATAAATGTGAGCGATCAGTCGGGATGGATTGGTGATGCGGTGTTCAATGGCAGAAATAATGTTAATATTAACGTTTTCTTTTATTCGACTTGGAATGGCAATTTAGATTTGAGTCAAAATGGTACTGATCCAGATTTTTCAGTCAATGAAGGGTCGATGGTGCTCACTGCTTATTCGATGTGGCAGGGGCATATCATTGATTCGACAGAAGGGGTTGACCTTAATATCTATGATAATTCAACCTGGCTTATGACTGATGACTCGGCGACACATGAACTTTATTTGGATAATGATTCAGTAATTTCTTTTGTTTCACCATCTACAGGAAGTGGTGATCGTTTTTATACTTTGGACGTCCTCGCTGATTTGAATGGTGGCAGTGAGGGGGCACAATTTAATCTTCGAACCGATCTGGCTGGAAATCAGGGAGATTTGGTTCATATTCGAGGCGATGTATATGGTCAATATTTGTTAGGTGTCAATAATCAAGGGAGTGCTTGGGTGAATCCAGCGAACGAATTGACAGTCGTCAAAACAGGCAACAGTGACTCAGATGCTTTTAGCCTCGCTCATGCAGTCGAAGTGGGTGGCTTTGAGTACGGGCTGAAACAAGTGGGGATGGATTGGAATCTTTTCACGACTGGACGGGCAAGCTCAAGTGCTTCAGCTTCTCTGAATGGCTTTGCGGGTTCTTATCTGCTCAACTATGCAGAAACTCAAACTCTAATCCAGCGTATGGGGGATCTTCGCCAGGGCGAAAATCAAAATGGTGTGTGGGCTAAAGTTTATGGCGGGAAATTCAATTCTAGCGCGGATAGTTTCTTAAGTGGATTTGATATGACTTATAGCGGCGTTCAAGTCGGTGGAGATCGCCAGATTTCTTTAAAGGAAGGAAAAGGTGATCTGTATGTCGGCGGAATGTTTGGCTATGGCAAAGGAAACCTCGACTATGGGGTAGGCAGTGGCTCAGTTAATTCGAAAACGCTAGGTGTTTATGGTACTTACGTCGCACCAACTGGCTTTTATGCGGATATGGTCTTGAAATACGGCTGGATGAAAAATGATTATAAGGTGCTGGATTCGAGTGGTGTAATGATCAAAGGGGATGACATGAATACGAGTGGTTTGTCTGCTTCTTTAGAAATTGGTCAACGACTACATCTGGATCGAAAAACCAAAGAAGGCTGGTATGTAGAGCCTCAAGCTCAATTGACGATGGGTCATCAGAGCGGCGGAAACTTTACTGCATCAAATGGACTGAATATCAACGTTGATAGCTATAACAGCGTTCTGGGACGCGTGGGAATGCAGGCTGGCTACGAAGTGAAATCCGGAAAAAATCCAATCAATGTGTATGCGAAAGCGTCTTATGTGCATGAATTTGATGGGGATGTAGGGATTCGCCTGAACGGAGTCGGAGTGAGCCAGAGCTTCGGTGATTCTTGGATTACTTATGGAGTTGGGGCAACTGCTCAGATTGCGAAGAAGCATAACCTTTACCTAGATATCGAACGAGCTAGTGGTGGTAAATTTAATCAGCCTTGGGCGATTAACGCAGGCTATCGGTTTGAGTGGTAAGAAACTTTGCTTAAAAATAAAGCCTCTGACTTTGGTCAGAGGCTTTATTTTTATTTTGTGGGGTTTTTCTGGAAAAGGGTAGTAATTTTCTCTTTGATTTTGGTTAATGTTAGGGTTGTCTTTCCGTAGGTGAGGGTGTTTTTTACGGGGCAGTTTGAGATACATTTAAAGCAGTTGATGCATTGGGGATTTCGTACTTCGTCGGTATTTGAAATGTGGATGTTCATGGAGCAGACTCGATCGCAGTTGTGGCATTGGATGCAGGTGTCAGAGTTTCTTTTGATTGTGTATAGCCTTGCTAGGTTTGGTAGGGCGAATTTGATTCCTTCGGTACAGGCGTAGTTGCAGAAGGGTCTTTCGACGAAAAACGAGAGAAGTAAGAAAAAGGCTAAGATCGAATAAGCGATCCATTCTAGGGGGCGGCTGGAGAGAAGGGCGAAAAATGAGCGGTAGGCATTGAGGGGGACTAGGTCTATGATCTGGCTTGCGCCGAGGGTGAGAACGGCAAGAAGCACTAAGTAGCGACTGTACTTGGCATATTTTTGGTATTTGGCAGGGAGTTGAAATTTCTTCTTTATAAAGGCGGAGCCGATCTTTCCGGTGATCTCTTGGGCTGTCCCGAAGGGGCAGGCCCATCCGCAAAAATAATTACCGATGATTAATCCAATTGGTACGAGAAAGATCAGTGTTCCGCGTACATGATTGTATAGACCGAGTATTAATAAAGACAAAAAGATCAGTTGGGTCAGGCCCCGTAAGTATTGTATTTTTTTCATAGTGTCCATCCTCTTATTTTATTGCTGAGAATATTTTAGCAAGTTAATGTGGCAGAAATGTGACGAGAGGTTGAACCCTGTTAGTTTTTTCATAGGGTCGAAAAGTGTTTTGGGGGAGTAGATTTACTTGAAAGTCAGATGTTATGTAGTAGGTAGAGATCCGATATTTTGGATTGAGTGAGAGATTTTTTGCTTATGAGCTGTTTCGGATAATTTCCGTAGGGAGTTTCAATATACTTTTACTTTTCTATTTGATACAATGGTTTTTGGAATTATTTTTATGGGAGATGGAGAGGAAAAGAATGGAGTTTTTGGGAGCAGTTGTTTTTATCGGTGTTGTGCTCGGGGCTTTTTATTATTATGGTAAATTTTTGGGAAATATGCTGGTGAAAAGAGAAAAGAAACGAATTTTAAAGAAAGAAATGCCTGATTCTGATGTGAAGAAGTACTATAGAAATTATAATCCACAGAATGCATGGATCTTCTTTTTCTTTGCTTTTACGACCTATTTTCCATTGAAAAAAGCGTATGAGGAAATTCGGACACTATACCGAGAAGAAGCTGCTGAACGAAAGATTGAGTTACCAAATTAAAAAATGAGCCATCCTTTTGGACGGCTCATTTTTTTAAACGATTTTAATTTGTCCTCGATCATGTAGCTGCTGGAGGAAGTCTTTTTCGGTTTTCCAATCGTGTCCGTCCCAGCCTTCGAAGGTAAAGTTGTGTACAAAAATTTTGTTTTCCCGGCGATGCTCGAGACACCATAAAATAGCTAAGATGCCACTACTTGGCTGGGCAGACATCTGGAGCTCTTTTTGGTATTTGAGAAAGTCTTTGCGAGGGAAAAAAAGCGTGGATTTGGAGAGTTTTTTTAGTTTTGATAGGCGATAAAAATAAACGATAAAACTGAGTCGATGAAGGAATGAGAGGGATTCTGGTTTATTGAGTAGGACTGATTTTATTGGCCATCGATAGATGATGCTTTTGGCACTAAACATCGCATCCCAGTTGACTTCAGAAGGACGGGTGAAAAGAAACTTTAAAAACGAGTAGGCCGTTGACATAAAGAGAATTGTTGGCTTGATAGAACAGGTGGAATTGGGACTATTAAATCGAATGACCGTATCTTTTTCATGGATGAGATGATTGATGGACTTTTTTTCGTTGGCATTTCCTATAATCCAGATTTTCGACATTTTTCACCTCAAATTTTCAGGATCAAGGAAAGATTGTTCTGAACTTGACTCTTAATTATAACTGAGTATTTGGTAAAAAGATAGACAAATAAAATAAAGACAAGGATTTTGTGAGCTGTGGAGGGGAGTTCGGTCTTGTTTGTCAATTAAAAAAGCCTCTGACTTCTTTCAGAGGCTTTTCTAGTTGGGAGAATAGTTTCAAAAGAAGGTGTGTTTCTCTTTGCAACGAAATTATCTTTAAGGGCAAGGAGGTTGGGAGCAGTTTTTGCAAGCACTGATTATTATGATGAGTCAAAATCGACAGGCGGAGAAAGATCGAATTATGGAGAAGAAGGATTATAAGGTGAACAAAAAAGCGAAGCAGGACATTGAAGAGATTCAAAAAAGCTGGATTATCTGATTACAGTAATTGAAGGTCAAATGGCGATGGAAGTGGAGACGGAGAAAATTTGAATTAGTTATGTTTGTCTTTTTATCAATTTAAAGGAGAATGGCTATGTATATCAATTCTGAAGTGCAAGGGACCCGCCCGCTCGACAGTCGCTCGGATCGGGAAGAGGCGGTGTATGATTTATTGGAGTCGTTGAGGGTTTCTTTCGAGCGAGTGGATCATGATCCGACGGCATCGGTGGAACTTTGCGAGGCGGTGGAGAAAGTTCTTGATATTCATATCTGTAAGAATTTATTTCTCTCAAATCGGCAGGGCACGAGTTTTTATTTGCTGCTGATGCGGGGCCGGAAGGAATTTCGGACGAAGGATCTTTCTGCTCAGCTTGGAACGTCGAGGTTGTCTTTTGGTAAGCCGGAATTTATGATGACATATTTGAACACAAAGCCTGGGTCGGCCAGTGTGTTGG
>JAGOZY010000068.1 GCA_018058445.1 Negativicutes bacterium
GTAATCGTTATGACGCTGCATTTTATAAGCGCAGCTTGCAAAAGTCCGGCGTACGCATCCGGTACATTGAGCATCAACTGGATGACTCCCCAGAGTCTGGAATGCTCGAATCAGTCCTTGAAGGTATGGCGGAATATTTCAGCAAGAATCTTGCTCGCGAAGTACGAAAAGGGCAAAAAGAAAACGCCCTACAAGCCAAGCACAACGGCGGAACACCCCCGCTAGGCTACTCCCTCACTCCAAACAAAGAGTATCAAATTGACGAATCAGAAGCCCCTATTGTCCGAAAAATCTTTACCGAATATGCAAATGGAAAAAGTCTTCGTTTAATTCGTGATGACCTCAATAGCGCAGGCTATCGAACAAAAAAAGGGCGCGCCTTTGGGACTAACTCTCTCTGGGATCTGATGCGAAATGAAAAATATATCGGTACCTATGTCTATGGAAAATCAACAATCGGACCCGATGGAAAACGAAACACCCACCCCAAAGACTCGGAAAATCTGATTAAATTTGAAAACGCTCTCCCTGCCATCATTGACCGCACGACTTGGGAAAAAGTGCAACATCAATTTAATAAAAAATCTGCTAACATCCGGTCTAAAGAAATTTATATCTTTTCCGGCTTATTAAAGTGCGAACATTGCGGATCTACCTTAGTTGGAAATCGGTACCAAACAAAAAAAGGGATTCCCTACGCCTATTATCGGTGCAACCGCGCCCAACGGACAGCAGAATGTGTCGCACCAAAATATCGCAAAGAACCCCTCGAAGAACTATTATTAAACAAAATCTTTCCCCTGATCTTCAACGAAGACGGCGCGAAAAACTTCATTCACGTTATCGTCTCACAACAAGCCCAATTCGCTCAAGATACACTTTCCCACATAAAGACCCTCGAAAAAGAAAAAGCCGCCTCACAGCGCAAAATTGAAAGCCTGATTGACATCATAGAAACCGGATCAGGAAATAAAACCATGCTCAACCGAATCACCGAGCATGAAGAAAAAATAGAAACCATCGAATCCCAACTCCAACTCATAAAAAAAGACATCCGAAAAATTACCCTCACAGAATCCCAAGTCCTAGACCTCTATAACCACATCAAAAAAACAAAAGAACCAGAAGCCATAAAGCTACTGGTTCAATCGTTTATTTCATCAGTCACCGTCGGCAGTGAAACCCTAAAGCTACACATAAACCTACACGGCACTAAATTTGGGTTGGAATTGGTGGAGATAAGCGGGATCGAACCGCTGACCTCTTGAATGCCATTCAAGCGCTCTCCCAGCTGAGCTATACCCCCATAAAATAATTGGTTCAACGAAATGTAGTATATCGAAAAATCAGTGATTCGTCAAGGATTCTTCTTTAATCTTCAAAAAAATGAACAGGCGCATCGGCCCACAATTTTTCTAAATTGTAGAATTCACGATCTTCTTCGTGGAAAATTTGAACGATGACATCGCCGTAGTCAACGAGAATCCAATGGGCCCCCCGCTGGCCTTCGACACGGATCGGGACAATTCCCTGCTCTTTTAGTTTAAGCTCGACTCCATCGGCGATCGCTTTTACTTGCACTGCTGATCCACCGCTACAGATAACAAAAAAATCGGTTACTGGAAGTAAATTACCTACCTCCAATATTAAAATATCTTTTGCTTTTTTATCGCTTGCTGCTTTGGCAATTAGTTGGGCTCTTTGTAAAGAATCTGAATTCATTTTATCTCTCCTCTCATGGATTTACTGTCTGGGCTGGAAAAAGTTCTTTCATCTGATTGCCAAGTTGAGCACTATCAGGGATCCAAAACAATCCGCTGAATCGCCCTGGCAAGATGCCTGTATAGTTATTTTCAGTACCTTTGGTGTGCCAGATTATTTTCACGAATTCGCGGGCACTTAAATCAGTTTCTACACGTCCGATCATCGATGAGACAATCCACGGATAGTGAGGAATTTCTCGCCAACTTCCAAGCTGCTCATTTAAGTTCTTTAAAAATCGTTGTTGCCGTTGGGCGCGTCCTGCATCACCAAGCTCATCGGATCGATAGCGAATAAAATGCACCGCCTGCTCACCGCTTAGTTTGTGGGTTCCTTTTTTTAAGTTGATTTCAAGAGGCGGATCAGCAAGAGGATCTTTATAGTACATATCCTGCTCCACATAAATTTCTACCCCACCGATCGCATCAATAACTGCAGGTAAAGCCTCTGCTTTAAGGACAAGGTAATGTTGAATCGGAATTTGTAATAACCGCTCTACGGTTTGAACAAGTTGCCTTTTTCCGCCATATTGATAGGCATTTGCAAGCTTATCAATGCCTTTTCGCCCCGGGATTTCTACCTGAGTATCTCTCGGCAAAAGAATATACCGAACCTTGCCCTCGACTTTATCAAGGCTCATCACCATGATTGAGTCTGCTTCATAAAAAGCCGCGGAATTTTTTGTTTCCCCATTATGAAGACCCATGATCAATATATTCATATAACGATCTTGAAATTCTACTGAGGGAAGACGCTGAGTGTCAGCTACAGGTAGTGGCGGCCCCCACGGAGTCGAATAAGCTTCAATGGTGCGCCATCCGCCATAACAGAGTCCTAGAAGAACGGCAAAAAGCAGCAGAAAAACAACAATTGCTTTTCCTTTTTTGACTCGCCGACGCTCGTAACGTTCGCGCAAGTTCGATTCGTTTTGCTCATTGTCAGCCAAGCCAGTCTACCGCCTTTCTGCTATACTCTTTGCTAATTCTTCCCGCCCAATGAGAGTTACCGGATGAATCCAACATTGATGGTCTTTTAAATATCCAATCGTATTGTCATAGGCCGCAAGTAAAGCCTGATCCAGATCTTGGTAGGCAAGCTTACGGATCTTCTCAACGCCCCGATAATCACGGCCAGGCTCAATCGCATCGGCAAGATAAAGTATGCACCCTAAAGGGCTCATATTCGTTCCGCCAATCGTATGTTGCACAATAGCCTCTAATATTTCCGGATCATCAATGCCGAAGTCTTCCCGAGTAACAATAGCACTTACCGAAGCGTGTAGCAAGGCACTCGTCTTTTCTTCTTCCGGTAAAAGATCAATTCCTTCATATTTTAGTAGTTCTACCTGCATCGCAAGAGGCATTTCTCGGGCAACATCATGCAGCAGTCCTGCTAAATAAGCTTGATCTGGGTCGCAGCCCCATTTGAGTGCTAATTCAGCAGCTGTTTTTGCGACCTGTTTGCTATGCTCAAATCTTTTAGAAGAAAGCCTTTGTGAGACCTCTTCTTCTATTCTATCAAAATTTTTCATATTGATCTCCAATTTTAATCTTGATAAAGTTTTTCCTTGATGATATAAGCTGCGACTTCCTCTGGTACGATATAGCGGATCGATTGCTTTTGCTGGACTCGACGCCGAATTGCGGTCGCCGAAATCGCAAGCTCAAAAGTTGCTAACTGATGAATTTTTCCCTCTGCGATCTCGCCAAAATAATCTCGCGCCTTTTCAAGTGCGCCATTGTCCACGCCAGGGCGAATTGCGCCAATAAATTGGCAAAGTTTGAAGCACTCCCGCGCATCATGCCAAGTCGGCAGATCGGCAATTGCATCCGCGCCTAAAATGAAAAATATCTCCGTATCCTCACCAAATTGACTTTTTAGCTCCGCTAAAGTCTCAGATGTATAAGAAGGGCCGGATCGATCAATCTCAATGGAGGATACATGAAAGTGCGGATTTGCAGCAGTCGCAAGTAAAGTCATCGCAAATCGGTGCTTCGCTTCTGTAATGGCCCACTTCGGCTTATGAACCGGCTCACAGGCTGGAATGAAAATTACCTTTTCAAGTTGAAATTCAATAAATGCTGCCTCTGCAATAGCTAGGTGGCCTAAGTGGATCGGATCAAACGTTCCACCCATGACTCCAACGCGCTGTTTCATTTTATCTTCGCCTTCCTTTTACATCAATCCCAGCTTATAAGCTCCCCAAACTACGATTCCCGTAAAAACAAGAAAAACCAACAAAAATCCGCCATAATCTAAAAGATCCCAATAGCCTTTCGGACTTTTAAGATAGCGCCAATACGCGCCAAAAAATTCTTTAACTCTATTCATAGCGAAGCGCATCAATCGGATTTAATTTCGCAGCTTTTTGCGCTGGGTAGAGACCAAAGAACAACCCGACTAACACAGAGAAAGTAAATGATAATAAAGCAGGCCAGACGGAGTAAGTAATCGTTAGTGAAAACGCCTTACCAATTCCAAAAGCAATTCCGAGGCCTACTAAAATTCCAACGAATCCACCAGTGATACCAATTGTTATCGACTCAATCAAAAATTGATTGCGGATATCATTATAGCGCGCACCGAGTGCTTTTCGAATTCCAATCTCACGCGTTCGCTCAGTCACGGACACGAGCATGATATTCATAATTCCGATTCCACCAACAAGTAACGAAATCGCAGCAACCGAACCCAGAAGTAAAGTGATCGATTGGGTCGCTGTTGAAGCTACTTCCATGACCGACGCTAAGGACATGATCGAAAAATCATCTTTCTTGGTGCCGGAAATTTTGTGACGTCGCCGCAAAACTTCGGCCATTTCATCCATCACCGGATTAATCTGATCCTCGCTCACTGCCTGAACAGCAATACCACTCAGATAGGTTACTTTACGTAGTCGCTCTTGCGCCGTCGTCAAAGGTACGATGATCAGATCGTCTTGATCTTGGCCGTTCATCGATTGCCCTTTACTTTCTAAAAGTCCAATGACTTTAAAAGGAGCATTTTGGATTCGGATATCCTGACCCACCGGTGAGACTCCTTCGCCAAACAAATTCTTCGCAACCGTAGGCCCGATAACCGCCACTCGATTACGAGTATCCACATCTTTTTGCGTTACAAAAACGCCCTCTGCAAGCTCATAGTTTCGGACAGTACTATATTCTGGCGTCGCGCCAGTAATGCCGGTAATCCAGTTTTGATTCCCCGCAATAACTTGACCTGAGATCGCAAAGAATGGAGCAACCGCAGCGGCGCCTTCGACTTCTTTTGCTATCGCCTGAGCGTCTTTAAGAACTAAGGATTGCCCGCTTCCGGGCTCAGGTCTAGAGCCAGGAGTTTGCCTCGCACCAGGCTGAATAATGATTAGATTGCTTCCAAGTCCGGCGATTTGATTTTGTACTTCATCACGTACACCCAGGCCTACTGATACCATAGCAATAACTGCACCAACACCGATGATAATGCCAAGCATCGTTAAAAGAGATCGCATTTTATTGGCTTTTAAGCTGGAGAGAGCCATAATAAAGCTTTCCAAGAACATTATACTTTCTCCTTCCGCCGATTCTCAACAATCTCACCATCCCGAACAACAATAATCCGTTCAGCAAATTCCGCAATTTCCGGCTCATGAGTGACAAGAACAATCGTTCGCCCTTGTTTGTGAAGTTCTTTGAAAATATCCATGATCTCTTCACCTGAGCGAGTATCTAAATTTCCAGTCGGCTCATCCGCAAGGACAATCGTCGGATCGTTGACTAAAGCCCTAGCGATCGCAACCCTTTGCCGTTGTCCGCCCGAAAGCTCATTAGGTCTGTGATCGAGTCGGTCACCAAGCCCAACTCGCTCTAAGGCATGAGCTGCTTTTTTCATCCGTTCTTCCCGAGATATCCCAGCATAGATAAGAGGAAGCGCGACATTATTGAGTGCATCCATGCGGGGCAATAAATTAAAGTTTTGAAAAACAAAACCAATTTTTTTATTCCGTTCAGTCGCTAATTGGTCATCACTTAGACTGTCAACTTCCGCCCCGTCCAGTAAATATTTACCAGAAGTCGGACGGTCTAAGCAACCTAGTATATTCATCAATGTTGATTTTCCTGATCCGGAAGGCCCCATAATGGAGATCCACTCACCTTTTTCAATCACTGCAGAAATATCCGTTAAGGCATGAACTGTATTATCACCCATCACATAGCTTTTTGTAATATGGACCATTTCAAGCGCATTCATAATCAACCTCACATTCTAGGTACGCGAAGATTTGCAGCGCCTTGCTTTGTAACTGAAGGTGAAAGCACTTTTTCTCCTTCTTGTAAACCAGTTAAAATTTCAGTATATTCATCTGTTACTAAGCCAATAGTTACTTCCCTAGCCTCTGATTTATCATCACCCACGAGTATATGTACAATTTTCTTCTTACCTTGCTCCTGGACGTAACGAGCTGGTACCGAAACCACATTTTCACGACTGTTTGTTTCAATCGTCACTCGCGCAGTCATTCCAGGCAATAAACCGGATGGTTTATCCACATGTATAGTGACTTTATAATAAATAACGTTATTACTTGTTGTGGAAGCTTTTGAGATTCGAATAACCTTTCCAGTGAACGTTTTTTCCGGAAAGGTATCCACTTGAAAAGTCGAGTACATTCCATCACGGATCTGTCCGATATC
>JAGOZY010000069.1 GCA_018058445.1 Negativicutes bacterium
AAATCCAGAAAATGGCTTTGCTCTAGCCGCTTTTATCGAGGCCCAGAGGTTAGCAAACATAGAGGAAGTGTCGGTACTTATTTTGGATGAAATTAGCCATAGTATTAATAAAAAAATGATTGATTTACCTGAGTTTATAAAATGGCTAAAAGAATGCCGAGCCGATTTAACAGTCGTTCTTACCGGACGCAGTATGCCGCCGGAATTAATCGATCTTGCGGATGAAGTAAATGAGCTTCTACCACAAAAGCACCCAATGGAGAAAGGTATTCGAGCCCGATGGGGCATTGAATACTAAGTAAAAATTTTTTAGACCGTTAGCCCTTTAATTCAAGAAGGAAGAGGGTGGAATTATGACCGATAAAAAAGAGCACTTATCGATTCCTCGAATTGTTATTGCTGGGACTCAGAGTGGTGTTGGAAAAACAACTTTAACTGCTGGGCTAATCCGTCATTGGCGAGATCAAGGGCTTGTTGTGCAACCTTTTAAAGTTGGGCCCGACTATATTGATCCGGGCTTTCATTCCCAGGCGGCAGGACGGACAGCCCATAACTTGGATAGTTGGCTGGTGAATCCAGAGCAGATTCCCAAGTTATTTTCCGCTGCCTGCGAGGGTGCGGATATTGCTGTGATTGAAGGTGTGATGGGACTTTTTGATGGCGGCCAAGATGGGCGTAGCAGTACTGCTGAAATTGCCCGTTTGCTGGATGCTCCGATTGTGCTTGTCCATGATTGTAAAAGTGCTGGTGAATCCGCAGCAGCAGCCATTTTAGGGTTTTATCAGTATGATGAGCGTATCGCTCCGGCTGGGGTTATTTTAAATCGTTTAGGTTCGGAAAATCACGGAAAAATGATTACCGAACCACTGGCGAAGCGAGACATTTTGGTCTTTGGGCAGGTTGCGAGACAGGATAATCTCGGACGAGAAGAACGTCATTTAGGATTAGTGCCAGTAGAAGCGAGTGACCCTGAAGAAGCCATTTTGGCATCGGCTCAAGTAGCTGAGCGAAATTTAGATGCGCGGGCTCTACTAGTTCTAGCTAGGAATGCAAAACCGCTGATTTTGCCAGAAGAAATTGCTTTGGTTAAAGAATTTGCGGGAGTGCGAATTGGAGTGGCGCAAGATGAAGCCTTTTCCTTTCGTTATCCAGCAAGCTTATCTGTCCTGACTGAACTTGGGGCAGAGTTGATCGAGTTTAGCCCAATAAACGATGATAAATTACCGGATCACTTAGATGGCCTGTTCTTTGGTGGTGGCTTTCCCGAACTGCATTTACCTAAATTAACAGCAAATCAAGGAATATTAAACTCAATCCGAGATTTCCATCAGTCGAATCGACCGATTTGGGCAGAATGTGGCGGCTTTTTATATTTATGCCGTACCTTAAGCGATTTCACCGGAAAGCAGTATCCATTGGTTGGACTGATTCCTGCTCATACGGAGATGACAAAGAAACTACAAGCTGTGGGATACGTAACAGCGACTGCGCGCCAGAATAATCTTCTTTTGCTAGAAGGAAAATCGCTGAGAGGACATCATTTTCACTTCTCGCAGATTATCCCGGAAACGACGGACTTTCCCTGGGCTTTCTCCCTGAAGAGCAGACGAGGTGAAGAACTAGATGGATATGCAAAGGGAAATTTGCTAGCTTCCTACGTCCACATTCACTTATTGGGAAATGTTGAAGCGGGAAAACGATTTTTAGATCACTGCCAAACAGTAAAAATAGAGCACAGGAAGCAGGTGTGAATTAGATGGAAAAGCGCGCGAAACATATTATGATTCAAGGCACAAGTTCTAATGTCGGGAAAAGCTTGCTTACAGCAGCTCTTTGCCGAATATTTCATCAAGATGGCTGGAAAGTTGCGCCCTTTAAAGCGCAAAACATGGCTCTCAATTCCTTTGTAACCATAAGTGGCGGAGAAATTGGCCGAGCGACAGCAGTTCAGGCTGAGGCGGCTGGAGTTGAGCCGACTGTCGACATGAATCCGATTCTACTGAAGCCAACGGGGAATGCCTGCTCTCAAGTGATTGTTCAAGGAAAAGCAATTGGAAATTTGTCAGCTCGCGAATATCACGAACAATACGGCTTAAAAGCTTTTGTAAAAGTGGCTGAAAGTCTGAATCGACTTGAGGCAGAGTACGATCTTTTAGTGATCGAAGGGGCAGGCAGTCCGGCGGAAGTGAATCTCAAAGCAAACGATATTGTCAATATGCGAATTGCCCGTCATACAAAAAGTCCGGTCTTACTTGTGGCCGATATTGACCGTGGCGGTGCATTAGCATCGGTGGTTGGAACTTTAGAACTTCTGGACGAGGAAGAAAGAGACTTGGTTGCCGGAATTATTATTAATAAATTTCGCGGAGATATAAAGTTATTAGAACCAGCCTTAACCTTCCTAGAAGAAAAAACCGGCAAGCCTGTTTTGGGAGTCATTCCGCATTTGGGCGATCATGGAATTGAAGAAGAAGATTCCGTGGTGCTTGATGAGAAACAAAAAGCTGCTCAGGCTGGCGAAATTGACATTGTGGTTTTGCGAACACCACGTATTTCAAACTTTACAGATTTCCTGGCGCTTTCGCTCGAAGAAGATGTTCGCGTCCGCTATGTAGACCGCCCAGAAGATTTAGGTAATCCTGATTTATTAATTTTACCGGGGAGTAAGAATACAATCGAAGATTTATTATATTTGCGTCAATCTGGCCTAGAAGCCAAAATTCTTGCTCTTCACGGGAGAGGAACGCCAGTCATCGGTATTTGCGGTGGCTATCAGATGCTTGGTGAAAGAATTGAAGATCCACTAGGAGTAGAATCTGATCGTAAGGAGGTCTCCGGACTCGGTCTTCTCCCTCTTGTTACGACCTTTGCTGCGGAAAAAGTAACCCAACAAGCGACCGCATCTTGCGTCAATCAGAAGTTTTTGGATCAAAGTATTTCACTTGAAGGCCTAGTTGGCTATGAAATACACATGGGTGAGACAAAAATATCTGAAGAAATTACGAATGCTTTTTATATCGTTAGACAAAATGGGCAAAGCGAACCGGATGGTGCGATTTCAGCAGACGGAACAGTGATGGGGACCTATTTGCACGGTGTCTTCGATCATGATAATTATCGAAATAAAATTATAAAATCACTTAGAAGAAAAAAAGGAATGCTAAAAAAAGATGAAAAAGAAAATAATTTTGTGACAAAAAAGCAACAAAATTATGACAAATTAGCAAATATGGTACGTTCGAATCTGGATATAAAAGCTATTTTAAAGATTGTGGAAGCAGGAAAATAAGCATTAGAAAAGGGTAAAAAGGAAAAAAGATAAGTATAAAACAGAAAATTATTAAAAAAAATGTCGATATATGACGATAAAGAAGGTCTTGTCATTTTTCGAATAGAAAGGTAAAATATTATTGAAGTCCTCTAATAATAGAAAAGAGAACAGATCCTGAGTAGAGAGAGATTAAAAAAGGATCTTAGAGGAGTTCAATATAATAAACTGAAATGAATAAAGGGAGAGAAATTATGATGTTAGTAACAGTAGGCGAACGCCTCAAACACCTTCGAGAGAAAAAACGGTTAACTCAGACAGAAGTAGCAGTACAATTGGGTATCAGTCAATCGACGTATGTGCGATATGAGCAAAACAAAATTAAACGCTATAAAGAAGATGTCTTTAAAAAATTAGCAGAAATTTTAGATACTACAAGTGGTTATATTCTTGGTGAAGAGAATAGCGATCCTCGCTTAGCTCATTTGCCAGACTACCTCCAATCTTTCGTCTGTAATCCAGAAGCGTCACCTTATATTGCTGAAGCTTACTTGATGTTCATGGGAAATAAAGTACGCCAAGATGTCAAATTACGCAATCAAACTTCTGAGGAAGCTGAGAGCGAAGAGAACGAATAATTTAAAAGCGAACGTTGACTATTTATTGAATAGAAACGTTCGCTTTTTTAATTGACGAAGTCTCTTCAAAAAGCTACAATAAGGACAATAGAATATTATCGCTCGTATATTTTCGGGAATTGGCCTGAAAGTCTCTACTGAAGCCCCGTAAGGCATCAACTACGTGCAAAGTACACTTTGTTTCGACTTTATTGATTGAAGCTGAGCGAATTTTGTCGTAGAGAGACAAGATTCGCTTTTTTATTTTGAGAAATTGAAGGAGGAGAACAATGGGTAAGAAATGGTGGATGGGACTAGCAGCAGGAATTTTAATTGTTTCCGGGCTAATCGCCGGTTGTAGTAGTGATAAAAAGGCAGAAGCTCCTAAAGATGGAAAAATGAAAGTTGCCTTTGTTTATGTAAGTCCGGTGGGAGATGCGGGCTATACCCTAGCTCACGATCAAGGCCGAAAGTACTTGATGGAAAAGATGCCGAATGTTGAGACGACTTTTATTGAGTCTGTTCCAGAGGGCGCCGACTCGGAGCGGGTTATTGCTCAGCTAGCCGAACAAGGCAACAAAGTAATCTTCACAACAAGCTTTGGTTATATGGACCCTACTCTCAACGTAGCCAAGCGATATCCAAACACCGTATTCCTTCACGCATCAGGGTTTAAAACCGCTGACAATGTTGGAAATTATTTTGGCCGAATGTATCAAGCTCGGTATCTAACTGGTATCGTCGCTGGAAAAACAACGAAGACCAATGTAATTGGCTTTGTTGCTCCTTTCCAAATTCCTGAAGTAGCTCGTGCGATCAATGCATTTACTTTAGGAGTTCGATCAGTGAATCCAGATGCCAAAGTAAAAGTCCTCTGGACAAATACTTGGTATGATCCAGCGAAAGAAAAGCAAGCCGCCCTTTCCTTAATTGACGCAGGAGCAGACATCATCGCTCAGCATCAAAACACGCCAGCTCCTCAGCAAGCAGCTGAAGAACGTGGCGTTATGGGAATCGGCTATAATACGGATATGTCGAAAATGGCTCCCAATGCGAGCCTGACCTCTGCGATCTGGAATTGGGGCCCTTATTATGTGGATGTCGTCACTGCCGTTCAAAAAGGAACTTGGAAGTCCGGCTCTTATTGGGGCGGATTGAAAGATGGCGTGATTGGACTGGCTCCTTATGGTTCAAGAGTTTCTGAGGAAACTAAAAAACTGGTCGAAGCAGCTAGAAACAAAATCGTCGAAGGCAACTGGGATGTTTTCACCGGTCCGATTAAAGACCAAGAGGGCAATTTGCGGGTGAAAGAAGGACAACGACTCACCGACAAAGAGCTTCTCGAGATGGATTGGTTTGTCCAAGGGGTCGAAGGTTCGATGAAATAATAAGGATAAGTGCACTGGGAGAAAGCGGTTTCCGCTTTCCCCCTTTTTCACTTTTAAGAGAAGAAGCTGATAGCCGGGATAGTCAGGAGAGGGGAACACGGATGGAGCGGCAGCGACTAGTAGAGATGCAGGGAATCACAAAAATTTTCCCTGGTGGAGTTCGGGCAAATGATGGAGTGGATTTAACTCTTTATGCCGGAGAAATTCATGCTCTTTTGGGAGAAAATGGCTCAGGTAAATCAACGTTGATGTCGGTTTTATGTGGATTATATCAGCCGACTTCTGGGGTGATCCGGATTAACGGCGAAGAAACCCGTTTTTCTTCACCAGCTGATGCCATTCAAGCGGGAATTGGAATGGTCCACCAGCATTTTAAATTGGTAGAATCCTTATCAGTTACGGAAAATATCTTGCTGAGCGAAAGCCGTGGAAGCTTTTTACTGGATTTGCAGCAAGAAGGCGAAAAAGTCGCAGAGCTCGGTCGAAAATACGGACTGACTGTAAAGCCGGATGCGAAAATCTGGCAACTTTCGATGGGCGAAAAGCAGCAAGTAGAAATCCTTAGAGCCCTTTATCAAGGCTCAAAAGTGATTATCCTAGATGAACCGACTGCGGTACTGACGCCGGCTGAGACAAAGTCTCTTTTCGAATATCTACGTTTTCTCGCAGCAGATGGACACGGGATCGTATTTATTTCCCACAAAATGGCTGAGATTCAGGCTCTGTGCGATCGAGTAACTGTGCTTCGAGCAGGGCGAATTAGCGGCGGATTTGTGCAGCCCCCATTTCCGGCAGCGGAGTTAGTTCGGCTGATGGTGGATCGGGAAGTCAGCTCTCAGCTTAGCCGAGTGGAGACCCGAGAAAACCCTGCCGAAGCATTGCGGATTGAAAACTTCAATGTTCAAGGTGACATGGGGCCTTTAGCAGTAAAAGACCTAAGCTTAACCCTATGCGAAGGTGAAATTTATGCAGTTGCCGGAGTTGCTGGAAATGGTCAGCGTGAACTCGTGGAAGCCCTATCCGGTATGCGTCCTGCCGAATCAGGAAAAGTATTTCTTTACGGACAAGATGTCACCCATCT
>JAGOZY010000071.1 GCA_018058445.1 Negativicutes bacterium
TCTTCTTCTTAGTCTTTACCTTCAACACGATCAACCTGTATTCACTCATTGGGTTCTTAGTCATGGATGGTCTCGTAGCTAAAAACGGCACCTTGCTCCTTGACTACACCTTGACCCTTAAAGAACGAAATTATTCGCCCCGGGATGCGATCATCGAAGCCGGGCAAGTTCGTCTAAAACCGATCTTTATGACGACATTGACCATGGTAGTCGGTATGCTCCCAACAGCATTGGCGATGACTGCTGGTTCGGAAACCCGAGTCAGTATGGCTTGGGTCATTATCGGTGGGCTTCTCACTTCGACAGTTTTCACACTGATTGTGACACCGATCGTCTTTCTCTACTTCGAGACCAAACCGTTTAGTCGCGCAGTACAGCGAGTAAAAGAATCCCTCCGACTCGGAAAAAAAGAATAATAAAAAAGTAGCCTCCTGTAAAACAGGAGGCTACTTTTTTAACATCTAAAGAATTGGATTTTCTTCAACTTCCAACGTTTGGGCTTCCAGAATGTTGATCCAAGCAGCCACAGAATTAACGAGCTCTTCTCGCCCTCTGCCATCTTCAGCAGAAGTGACAATGACGTCTTTTAAAGGTACATCAAAAGCTTTAGCAAAAAGCGCCCGCTGACGAGCGATCTGATTTTTAGAAATCTTATCCGCTTTCGTTGCAACGAGCGAAAAAGGAAGATCGGTGTCGTGAAGGAATTGCGCGCAGACTAGATCAGGCTCCATCGGATCATGCCGAATATCTACGAGTAGCAGTATTCGACGAAGTTCAGGTGACTTCACCAAAAACTGTCCTACAAATTCCCGCCATTTCTTCCGTTCTTCCTTGCTCACTTTTGCATAGCCATAACCAGGCAAATCAACCAGAAGAAACTCTTTACCAATGGAGCTGTCACCGATTTTCTTCATACCAATTTGATAATAGTTGATCGTGCGCGTTTTGCCAGGGCTCCCACTAACACGGGCTAATCCCTTACGAGCGACAAATCGATTGATCAAGGATGATTTCCCAACGTTCGATCTACCGATAAAAGCAATCTCTGGACCACCCAACTCGGGCTTTTGCCGGGGCTGAGTGGTAGAGATCAGATACTCTGCCAAAGAGATACGATAGACAGCTTCTTCCATCGGTCTTTTAGTTGTTTTTACGACTTCACTCATGCTTTCTTCTTCCCTAATGCTTTTTTAGCAGCTGGTTTTGCAGCGGTCTTCGGAGCTACTTTCTCCACTTTTTTCGGAGCTGGGAGAAGAGCCACTTTGAGAACTTCATCCAAGTGACTAACAGGAATAAAGGTCATCTCTTTTTTAATTTCTACGGGAATATCTTCTAAATCTCGTGCATTATCAAAAGGTAAGAGAACTGTTCGAATTCCGACTCGATGAGCCGCCAAAGATTTCTCTTTTAGCCCACCAATGGGGAGGACTCGTCCGCGAAGAGTAATCTCGCCAGTCATGGCAAGATCACTTCGGACAGGTCGCCCAGTCAGCGCAGAAATAATTGCAGTCGCCATCGTGATTCCAGCCGAAGGGCCATCTTTCGGAATCGCCCCTTCTGGCACATGGACGTGAATATCATTTTTCTCGGCAAAGGCCGGATCAATTCCCAGTGATTCCGCTCGTGAGCGAATATAGGTAATCGCCGCTCGTGCCGATTCCTGCATGACATTTCCGAGCTGCCCAGTTAACGAAACTTGTCCTTTACCTGGCAGGATCGCAACTTCAACAGGGAGAATCTCGCCACCGACTTCAGTCCAAGCCAAGCCAGTCACTACACCAATTTGCGGTAATTCTTCGCTTTGAGTTTTTCTAAAGCGCGGTACGCCAAGGAAGCTTTCCAAGTTTTTCTTGGTGACTGTGATCACTTTTTTCTTCTCTTGAATGATCTGACGAGCTGCTTTTCGGCAGAGAGTTGCCATCGTACGATCGAGGCTTCGGACTCCCGCTTCTCGGGTATAGCCACGGATAATTTCCGGCAAAAGCTCTTTACTCATTTTAAATTGACTTACCTTAAGACCATGCTCTTTTACCTGTTTAGGAATTAAATATTTCTGAGCAATTTGGCTCTTCTCTTCTTCCGTGTAGCCTGGGATTTGAATCAATTCCATTCGATCCAATAAAGGTCTAGGAATTTGGTGGGCGCTATTGGCTGTCACGATCCAAAATACTTTCGATAAATCAAAAGGTATCTCTAAATAGTGATCGCTAAATGTATGATTTTGCTCGGGATCAAGTACTTCGAGCAAAGCAGACGAAGGATCGCCACGGAAATCCGCGCTCATTTTATCCACTTCATCCAATAAGAATACCGGATTTTTTGAGCCCGCGGTTTTTAGTCCTTGAATGATTCGACCCGGTAGTGCTCCCACATAAGTTCGTCGATGTCCACGAATCTCCGCTTCATCACGAACACCACCTAAGGACATCCGAACAAATTCTCGCTCTAAAGAACGAGCCACAGATCGCCCTAGAGAAGTTTTACCCACCCCAGGCGGCCCTACCAAACAAAGAATAGGTCCTTTCATCGTTCCGGTCATTTGGCGAACCGAAAGGTATTCCAAAATTCGCTCTTTTACTTTATCAAGACCATAATGATCTTCGTTCAATATCTCTTCTGCTCGGCTTAAATTCTCCAAATCAATTGTTTCTTTCCCCCAAGGAAGAGACAATATCCAGTCCAAATAGTTTCGAATAACCGAAGCTTCCGCGACGGACGCAGGCATTTTTTCCAGTCGTTCGATCTCTTTCAGGACTTTTTCTTGGACATCTTCGGGCAATTGAGCATCTTCAAGCTTTTGATAATACTCATCAGATTCACTTGCAGCTTCTTCTTTATTCCCAAGCTCTTTTTGGATCGCCTTGAGCTGTTCGCGCAGATAATATTCCCGTTGGTTTTTCTCCATCTGTTTCTTTACTCGACCGCTAATCTTGCGCTCCAGTTCCAAAATTTCAAGTTCTTGCGCCAAGTACTCACAAAGTAACTCCAGACGTTTACTCACTTCCAGAGTCTCAAGCAAAGTCTGGCGGTCTTCCAACTTGATCGTTAGATGTCCAGCGATCAAGTCCGATAGTTTTTCTGGCTCATCGACCATAATAATCGAGACTAATGTTTCAGGTGGTATTTTTTTACTGCTTTTCGCCCACTCTTCAAACAACTGGACGGCCATTCGCATTTGAGCTTCACTTTCATTATCAAGCCCACCGATAGATTCCATTTCTTCGTAAGCAACCTTTAAATAGGGATTACCCACCAGATAGTCCGTAATCCTTCCACGAGCAATTCCTTCAACCAGTACACGCATGGTTCCACCTGGCAATTTAAGAACTTGCTTAATTTCAGCAATCGTTCCGACATCATAGATGTCTTCCGGAATTGGATCTTCAGAGTGAGCTTCAGTCTGACTCGCAAGAAAGATCATCCGATCTCCCTCCATCGCCGCTTCAAGGGCAGCAATAGATCGTTCACGCCCCACATCTAAATGCATGATAATACTTGGAAAAACTAAAACTCCACGTAGCGGAAGTAACGGTAACTCTAACATTTTTCGTCCCATTATGAGACCTCCTTATTTTAATAGCACTGCAGCTTATCAATCAATAAATTCTACTGGTTATAGAAAGTATTCCCGCTTAAGCAGTCAATCACCTGCCTAGAGATGAAAAAAGGTCGACTTTTCAGCCGACCTTTTAAGAATATCATTTATGCTTATGCAGACTCTTCATTTCCAGACTCAGGTTTTTCCTCAGCCTTTTCTTTGAAGATTAGCTTAGGCGCCTCTTTTTTCATCACCGATGCTTCTGTGATCACACAGCCAACGACATCTTCACGAGAAGGAAGGTCATACATGACATCTCGCATCAAAGTTTCAATAATGGCTCTAAGTCCACGGGCACCGGTTTTACGGGCCATCGCTTCACGAGCAATTGCTTTGAGTGCCCCTTCTTCAAATTCCAACTCAATGCCATCAAGCTGCATAAATTTATGATACTGCTTAGCAAGAGCATTTCTCGGCTCTGTCAGAATTTGGACTAAAGCTTCTTCATCCAAAGAATCTAAGGCAACTACCGCAGGTAGTCGTCCGACAAACTCTGGAATCAGACCAAATTTCAAAAGATCTTCTGGTTGAATTTCTTTTAAATATTCGCCCACGCTTTTTGCGTTTTTACTTTCGATCGTTGCACCAAAGCCCATTCGCTTTTGACCCACACGGGCTGCGATGATTTTATCCATCCCATCGAAAGCGCCACCACAAATAAATAAGATATTTGTCGTATCCAGCTGCAAAAATTCTTGGTGCGGGTGCTTCCGTCCACCTTGGGGCGGAACGTTGGCAACAGTGCCTTCAAGAATTTTAAGAAGCGCTTGCTGCACTCCCTCACCAGATACATCACGAGTGATCGACGGATTTTCCGATTTCCGAGAAACCTTGTCGATTTCATCAATATAGATGATTCCAGTTTGCGCTTTTGCTACATCAAAATCAGCCGCTTGAATCAACTTTAGTAGAATGTTCTCCACATCTTCCCCGACATATCCAGCTTCCGTTAGTGAAGTCGCATCTGCAATCGCAAAAGGGACATTCAAAATTTTAGCCAGCGTTTGGGCGAGTAGCGTTTTTCCACTTCCAGTTGGACCGAGCATCAAGATATTTGATTTTTGAAGTTCTACGCCGTCCGCCTCCAGCGATTTACCAGAACCTTTAATTCGTTTGTAGTGATTATAGACTGCGACAGAAAGAGCTTTTTTAGCATCTTCTTGACCAATGACATATTCATCCAAGATCATCTTGATTTCTCGAGGCTTTGGAAGCTCTTGGGGGAGGTCTTCCGTCACCCCTGCTTCTAAGTCCTCAGTGATAATATCATTGCATAAATCCACGCACTCATCGCAAATATAGACTCCAGGACCGGCAATTAGTTTTTTGACTTGTTCTTGCGTTTTACCGCAAAAAGAACATTTTAATTGGGCTTTGTCATCCCCAAAATTAGGCATTCAATTCACATCCTTATTGACCAGCAGGCTTTTCGCCTCGCCGAAGCACCGCATCCACCAAACCATATTCTGCTGCTTGGGCGCTATCCATAAAGAAGTCTCGCTCAGTGTCCTGGCGAATTTTCTCAATCGGTTGACCCGTATGATGAGATAAAATCCCATTCGTAACTTCACGCAAGCGAAGAATTTCTCGAGCTTGAATCTCAATGTCAGTGGCCTGACCTTGAGCGCCACCTAGCGGCTGATGGATCATGATCCGTGAAAAGGGAAGCGCATAGCGTTTTCCTTTTTCCCCTGCAGTTAACAGCAAGGCTCCCATACTCGCAGCCATCCCTAAACAGATGGTTGATACAGGGGCTTTGATATACTGCATGGTATCATAGATCGCCATCCCGGCAGTGACGACACCACCCGGACTATTGATATATACATGGATATCTTTATCTGGATCTTCAGCTTCTAAAAATAGAAGCTGAGCAATCACCAGATTTGCCATGTGATCCTCGATTGGACCACCGATAAAGATAATTCGATCTTTTAGTAATCGTGAATAGATATCATAGGCTCTTTCTCCACGACTGGATTGTTCGACAACCATTGGTACAAAACTCATATTTCCTCCTAAAAAAGAAGATGAGATTAGGATACGACGGCTGAACTAATGACAACTTCTGCAGCTTTACGACGCATAATAGTCATCAGCAAGCTTCCGACCTGTCCTTCTTTTTCTACATAAGATTTTACATTTTTGATAGGGACATTGTAATTCATCGACATAATTCGATATTCCATATCGAGATCTCGTTGACTTGCACCGAGATTTTCAGCTTTTGCGACGGCTTCAAGAACTAAATCAGTTTTAACTCCATCACGAGCAGACTCTTCATAATCAGCTTTTAAATCAGCGATTGTTTTTCCAGAATGTTGAAGATAAGAATCAATATTTGCACCGCGGTTTTGTAAATTCATATCTAGCTCAGCCAGCATGTTATTTACACGGCTATCAATCATGACTTGTGGAAGTTCTACTTCGATACTATCCACTAATTTTTTGATGATGCTTGCACGATATTGACGCTCCGAATCAGTTTTAGCAGCATTTTCAAGACGTGTACGCACATCTTCTTTTAACGCTTCCACTGTTTCAAAGTTGCCCACTTTTTTCGCGAACTCATCATTAATTTCCGGCAGTTCTTTTCGCTTGATGTCTTGTACAGTGACTTCAAACTCAGCTTCTTTACCAGCTAGTTCTGGAACAAAGTATTCTTCTGGGAAGCTTACTTTCACAGTACGCTCTTCCCCTGCTTTTGCACCAATTA
>JAGOZY010000070.1 GCA_018058445.1 Negativicutes bacterium
CTTGAAAATATCGTCGCAGAACTCGCTACTCATGATCCTCGCATCCGTCTCATCTCACAAGAAAATCAAGGCGTAGCAGTTGCCCGCAATAATGGTATCGCCAAAGCCCAAGGCGAATTCATCTCGTTTCTTGATAGCGACGATCTTTGGGAACCGACATTTCTAGAGAAAATGTTACAAAAAGCCACGTCTGATGGTCTTGATATTGTATATTCAGGATTTTATAAAGAAATGCTCAACGGAAAAATTAAGGCAGTTGGGTCTCCATACATTGAGAAACAGCTACTTCTTGAGCGTTTAAAAAGCAAGCAAGGTTTGCACATTTGTGCTCTTTTAATTAGACAAGCATTCCGCGAATCTGAGCAAATTCTTTTTACGCCAGACTGTAGCTTCTCAGAAGACACCGAGTTTATTTTGAAGCTATTATGTAATGCACAAATTGGAGCCGTTAAGGAAAATTTATTTCACTACAAAAACCGTGATGGTTCACTCACGAACTCTAGCTGGAGCCTCAAACGTGAAGATTCCCTCAAAGCTTTTGAAAGAGCTCAAAAATTTATAATTGCAAAATATCCCCACAAAGACAAGTCCGAGCTTTTGATCGCCTTTGATTTTGCCTTAGTTTCACTTTTCTATCGAATCATTATCAACGCAGTAGTTACTAACAATTTTGATGCCGTAAATCATTTATTAGATACATACTCTCATCTCTTACATAAAAAAGGTCTTAAACGATCAAAGCAAATTAAACTAAAATTAATTGCAACTCGCCAAGTCTTCATCTGGCGAATTCTAGGTTATCTATAAAAATACCCTGACTATGCTGAATTCGGAGGCATGAACAATGGCGTTAAAGCAAAAGATAGATTTTGTCAAAAAACCTCAAGTATTATGGGTCGCTTTTCGTCAGAAACACCTTGCTAGCTACGAGCAATACTTTTCGTTAGAAAATGAATTCTCCCATAAACTTATTAGTAAAAGTCCAAAAGAAATATCCTTGCAAAAGATTTGTAAGCTGGTACAAACAGGTGGCAATTTATTCTTTGGAAAAGATTCGTCCATCCAATTAAACGAAGTTGTTAAACATTTTCAAGAGCTGAATCCGAAAAAGAAATATTATGCTACATGGATGCTACAACTGCGAGCACTCTATTGGCTCACATGGTCCAAGAAAATTCTTCAAAAAAACCAGCCCAATGTCATTATAGTCTGGGGTGGTTTACAGTTATACCATGTTGCGTTAAAAGAAGCAGCAGACGAAAGAAATATCCCCATTCTTTATTTAGAAAACGGTTTACTACCCAATACGACTCAAATCGATCATCAAGGAACAAATTGGCGAAGTAGCCTTAGACTTATTGTTGAGTCTGATTATACTGCGATATCTGTTGACCCGAAAAAAATGAAAAACTTATATGATTCACAAATCTTGCCACGAGATCAGCGAAAAAGTGTTTTAAATAAGCTACACAAGCCGTCACTAGGTATAAATAATGTTTCATTATTGCCGAGTAGATATGCTTTTTTACCACTACAAGTTGCGAAAGACAGCCAGATCGAACTTTACTCGCCTTGGATTCCCGATATGGTTACTTTAATAAACAATGTCAAAAAGGGACTTGATGCTTATAATCAGGAAATGACTGATGCTAATTCACTCTCTTTAGTCGTCAAAGAACATCCCTCTGACTTTGGAAGAGTAAAATATGACCAATATAAAAAATACTGGCAAGAGCAGGGTATTCTATTTGCAAATGAACTACCTACAGCAGAATTAATTGAAAAATCCTCTGTTGTAATAACAATAAATTCAACAGTAGGTACTGAGTCTTTACTAAAAAATAAGCCTGTTATTGTTTTAGGGAATGCAGTTTATAGCCATCCGGGAATCACAGAGCAGGCCAATTCCATCCAAGAAATCAGCCAGGCTCTTAAAAATTATCCAATTACTTTTGATAAAACTAAAGTTTCTCAATTCCTTTACTATCTTTACTACTATCGTCTGATTATCGGCCATTGGAAAAATTCAAATTCTGATCATTGGCGAAATCTCGAAAACCGAATTCTAGAGATCTACTCTAACATCATTGCTTCGAAAGGAGTTTAATTTTGAAAATTACTTTAGGCATTGTTTACTATCAAAATTCCCAAGATGAAATTACGACACTGCTAAATTCAATTAAGAAAAACATAAATTATTTGACCGAGATCGGCTTTTTCCCAGATATTCAAGTACTTTTTTATGACAACTCAAATCTAGACTCAGATTTTTTCACTCAGTTCTCCATTGATCAATCTTTAAAAATAGAAGTTTTGAGCAGTGGAGAAAATTTAGGATTTGGCAAAGGTCATAACCGATTAATGGAAAAGGCTTTTAGTGAGAATTCCGATGCTTATATCGCCCTTAATCCGGATGGATTTTTGCATTATAAAGCCATTTATGAACTTTGGACTCTTTCGAAAGAATCTAATCATCAATCATTGATTGAGGCTCGTCAAGTACCAGTTGAGCAGCCTAAAATTTATGATCCATTAACCTTAGAAACTCCTTGGTGCGCGGGAGCGTGCCTGTTTATTACAAAAGATATTTATGACATCACAAAAGGTTTTGATGAAAATATTTTCATGTATTGTGAGGACGTTGATATCTCTTGGCAAGTACAAGCCAGTGGCCGGAAAACCTTGATCTCACCAGATGCCTGGTTTTATCATGATTTCAGTCAACGAGCTTCTGATTCTGAATTCGTTCAACGAGAAAAGCTAATCGCAGCGCGTTACTTAGCCTACAAATGGGGAAATTACTGGATTGGACGCAATTTTGAACGAAAATTGATCAGAAGAAAATTAATTTCATCACTTAGTAAATTACCTCCCCGACCATTAAAAAGTGGATTTAAAAATATGAAAAGAAAACATCGACTAAGTTTTTCTGATACACGATGGTAAATTTCTAATAGCTCTTTTCAAATAAAAAGTCTGGACAGATTAATCTGTCCAGACTTTTTATTTATACTTTATATTTAATGCTTAACGCTTTTCAATAAGTGGTTTAGTTTCGCCATATATGCCCGCAAGAGCTAGTAGAAGAATGAATGATTTTTGTGGGCAGCGGTATGTGCCTTCTGGGTCAAACCATTCGTCAAGGCTGTGTACGCCCCCTTCTTTGCCGCCTCGTCCGAGGGTAACTGCGGGAATTCCCATACAGACTGGCATATTCGTGTTTGTACAGCCTCCTGGAACGAGCACCGGACTGATTCCCAAGCATTCTGTTGCTTGCCAAGAGGCTTGAACGATATCACAATCAGACGGCTGGCTACCCGCTGGCACATCCAAGATCATTTTGTATTCCATTGTGATTGCTGTACTTCCCCAACGCTCATTTTCTTCTTGGGCACCTAATGCAAATATCTCTAGAGCTTGTGCTTGCAGTTTTTCCAGTTCATCTGGATCATCAGAGCGCATATTGATCGTAAACATCGCTTTTTGAGCGATTGCATGAATTGCATGGCCACCTTCGATCAAGCTAACAGTAAATGTCGTCATGGGCAGTGCTGGAGGGCGCATATCGCTTAGTTTCGAAATGGCTCTAGCAGCAGCATGTAAAGGGCTTGGAGTTCCAAAGGCGACATATGAATGGCCGCCTGGGCCTGTATAAGTCACTTCAAAATTACGTATCCCAGTTGCTTCAAAAAGAATTGAATCACAGCCTGCGCCATCAATGGAAATCGTTGCAGCGATATCAGTATTATCTTCGAGTAGGGCTTTCATTCCCCACATGCCGCCTAGGCCTTCTTCGCCTACAGTTCCACAAAAAATAATGTCGCCTTCTGTTTCGATGCCAGACTCTTTAAAAGCCCGAATTACTGAGAGATTTGCTGCAAGACCACGGGTGTCGTCGCAGATTCCGGGGGCAAAAATTTTTCCGTCTTTTTCAATGGGAGTGACATTTGTACCGAACGGAAAAACCGTGTCTAGGTGAGCTTCTAAGAGTATTTTGGGGCCGTCGCCTTTTCCGCGCAAAGTTCCTAAAACATTGCCGTGGCGGTCGATGTGAACCTCTTCTAGCCCAAGGTCTTTGAGGCATCCGGCATAATGCTGGGCACGTTTTTCTTCAGCAAAGGTTGGGGCTTCAATTGTGACCATAACCTTTTGATCTTCAATGGTTTGAGGCTGATCTAGTTCAATAAATTCTAACCCTTTACTTACCCTTGCCAAACCCATGATTTGTCCAAAAACATCCTTGATTTCTCCCTTTACAACATAAGACGACACTTTCCTCACTCCTTCTATTCTTTGTCAAATAATTTTTGCGGCGCGATTAGGTCAAAACGGATTTTTGTTTTTCGTTTCTCTGTTTACAAGTTAACATTTTTTCGTTTTCAGAACAAGATGCTCAACTAAAAATTATTGAAAAAAAGAAAAAAAAGAGCTAGTCTGTTTTTAGAGACTTATTTTGTTAGGAGGGCATTATGTACTGTACACTAATTTGTTGCATGGACGGACGCTTTAATATGGCGGTCAATGAGTATATTCGAGTTAAATATGGGTATGTTTATGTCGATACGATCACTGATGCTGGGCCGGTAGCCAAAATCATCTATGAAAGCTACTTAAAAGAAGTCGAAGATAAAATTGTTTTAATCTCACTGAAGCGGCATAATTCTAAACATATTTTTATCGCCGGCCACCATGATTGCGCCGGTTGCCCAGTCGATGATGAAACCCAAAAGGGTTATATTGAAAAAGCTGTCGATATGATCAAAAAAGATCTTCCGGAAATTAGGGTTACTGGGATTTTTATCGATGATGATTTTAATAGTCAAATCTTAAAAGAGTTATAAGAGTCTTAAGACTTTAAGTAAAAAGCAGCCTGCTTGATTTGCAGGCTGCTTTTTTATTAGCTTGTATTTTTAACTTATTCCTATTTTTTAGCTGATTCTTTGATAATTTCAATGACCCAGCGAGCGGTATTGTAGAGATCTTCTTCAAGGAGGAATTCTTCGGTGGTATGAACTTTACTCATACCAGTCGCGAGCACTGCGGTAGGTACTCCCATTCGATTAAAGAAGTTGGCGTCGCTCCCGCCGCCAGTACCTGCACATAACGCAGGAAGTCCGATATTTTGAGCTGCCCGCACTGCTCTTTGCACTACATCAGCAGATTCTTCTAGCACATATGGGAAATAGGCTCGATTGGGAGTTACTTCCACGCTGCCACCATTTTCTTTGGCAACTCGCTCTAACGTTTCTTTAACTTCAGCGACTAAGGCTTCCAATTTTTCAGCATTTCGACTGCGAACCTCAGAAGTAACGGTGCAGATATCCGGCACGATGTTGGTCGCTGAGCCAGCTTGAATTAGGCCGACATTGCAGGTGGTCTCTTCATCAATTCGACCATCTTTGACTTGGGCTAATGCTTTAGCTGCCAGTATGATTGCATTTAGTCCTTCTTCTGGCGCTACCCCAGCATGAGCGGTTTTACCTTTAAATACACTTTGGATTTTGTATTGGCCTGGAGCCATGACAATCACTTTCCCAGGACTTCCGCTTGAATCCAAGGCATAACCAAAATCGGCTTTTAGATCTTTGGCATCCATATTCTTAGAACCATTGATGCCGCCTTCTTCGGAAATGGTAAAGACAACTTGGATATCTCCATGGGGGATACTCTCCTCTTGAATCACTCTAATTCCTTCGAGGATGGCCACAACGCCACTTTTGTCGTCCCCTCCGAGCACTGTGTCGCCTTTCGAACGAAGCACGCCATTTTCGAGCACTGGCTCGATTCCAATACAAGGTGAAACGCAATCTAAATGGGCACTTAATAAAAGCACAGGGGCCCCTTCGACATTCCCTTTAAAATAACCAAATACATTGCCCGCTTCACCACCAATTTTTTCGCCGACGTTGTCTTCATATACTTCGGCCCCTAAACTCGCTAGCCTGGTTTTCATTAAATCTGCAATTTCGCGTTCTTTTCTCGTCGGACAGGGAATGCGGACCAATTCATAAAATTCTTGTAGCACTCTTTCTTTGTTCATGATGATGTCCTCCTCTATCAATATCTTTATCTCCTTCAGTATAAAAGAGATGGGCTCCAAAAAGCAAAGCAATCGTCTCTTTAAGAAGTAGGTTTACCGCTTTTCGCCAGATTGGCATTTTTATAACGCTGATCGGCAGTAACTTCGTGGCCAAACCAGTTTGGCGGCACAAAGCTCGCCGCTGCTTCTAGGCTGTCAAACTCAACTTCAACGACTGCAAGACCGGTTAGTTCATTCCCATGATAGATATCCACACTAACGATATGTTCACCTT
>JAGOZY010000072.1 GCA_018058445.1 Negativicutes bacterium
GCCATAAATTCACCTTTGTTTATCGTTAATGATACATCAGAGATTACTTTTCCGTCTCCATGATAACGATGGCTTACTTTTTGAAACTGAATCATAAACTCACTCCTTATGTCGTCAAATGGTGACTAATCAAACAAACAACTTATATTTATTATAAGGTTGTTTGTTTGAAATAGCAAGAATTTTATTGAGAAAATAACTAAAATAAAAAATAACAAAATATAAAGTATGTATTTTTGTGATTTTGATTTAAAAATTCAATTATATCGCATATTAATTATGAGAGCTAAAAGAAAAAGGAAAACCGTTTTGGGAATTAGAGGAGGAGTATCTTTGCTAAATGGTGAATTGAAATGATAGAAGAGATTGAGATTTGGGAAAGAGCGGTATGACTCAAATTTTTGGAGGAAACATGGCGGAAAAGAAGGGCTTTTATCAAAAAGGAATAGAATTATATCGAGCTCAGTATTGGCCTGAGGCTCTTAGCTATTTTGACGATGCGATGGCAAAAAAACCAAGTGCAGTAGAGCCTTCTTTTTTACTTGCTTGTGTCCTCGTCCATTTAAATCGGCAGGAAGAAGCAATTTGCATACTGGACGACTTGGCTTGTCGCTTTCCTAAACTAAGAGAATCTCTATTTGATCCTTGGCTTGATGTGGCCCAAAGTACATTTGTCGACGAAGATTGGCTTGATTATTTAGATAGGGAAAGTTTACGAACGATTGAAGGTCTTAAAAGTAAATATCGGACCGGGTTATGGACGGTTGTCGGGATCGTAATTGCTGGTTATGGACTGGGTTTTTTATGCCAAGTTTATCTTGATGAAACCTTACTTTCGATGATTCCTTTAGTACTTTTTATTTTTGTGGCAATTGGTTTACGTGGATTTCAAGCCTGTTTCCCGATTTCCTGGCGCGAGCGACTTAAACGAGAGAAACAGATGATTGCTCAGCAGCTTACGCTGAAACAATTTGTCGCTCTTACAGGGATAAGTATCCTTCTCCCTAGTGGAATTGCTCTTATTAGTCGAGATCAGATATTTCCGATAGACCAATATCTAGATTATGGTCTTCCGTGGTTTATTACTTATTTTTTGATTATGGCACTTTGGGAAGAAATCGCATTTAGGCAGTATTTGTTTGGCTGGCTTTATCAAACGAAGGGACGGAAGTTTGCTTATATAATAAGTTCCGTAGTTTTTTCGTTATCTCATTTAGATATAGGGCGAGCAATTTTTCTAGCACTTCTTGGTGCTGCTTTCGCTTGGGTTTATGAAAAGCGTGGAGGATTAGTTCTATCTACTTGGTGTCATTTTGTATATAATATTAGTCTAATTCTTGTTCATAGCTGGCTCGCCAAATAAAAAGAACCAGGAATTTAAATTCCTGGTTCTTTTTATTTAACTATTAGAGTGCGTTTGCTTGTTTGATACCGAATAATGCACCTTGATCATTTGGGATATAAGTTAAAGCTTGTTCAAAAGCAGCAATTGCCGAGGCTTTGTTACCTGAATGCAAAGCGACTTTTCCATCAAGCATTGAATTTACGTAATGAGGTAATTTCTCACCTTTTTCATTGAGTAGATAGCCATCAACTCGAATGATTGGTGCAAGAATATTTTGTGACGAGTCGCCTGTTTCGTAACGACCGCCTGTGTATAGTGTAAGGTCTGGTTCGGTTTTCCAAGTCGGCGAGATAAGCCAAGAGCCATCTTTTTGGACGATCCCCCAAAGTCCATCGAGTTTAGCCGCTGCGATATTAGGGGTTGTGAACTCTTGGACTTCTTCAAAGCGAGGCTCAATCACCCATTTTCCTTGGGTATCCACGTAGCCCCATTTGTCATTCATCTTCACAGAAGCGATGTCTTCGGAAAAGAAGCCAATCTCTTGAAATTTATTTGGATCATGACGAACTCCATCCGAGTGAACAAATTCGAAATAATCCAGATATTTTTTGTATTTTACTTCAACATGTCCAACCAATGCGGTACCTTTGTAAGAAGGGGACATCGCTCCGTAACGGGGTGGGAAGACCCAACGGGCTTTCTTGTCGATCAGTCCATAGAGACCATCACCACGCTGTTGAACGACTGCTAGGCCATTTTTATAGGAATAAGCAAAGGTAATTTCATTGGGAAAAGCAGCTTTATTGTCTGAGTCGATAAATTTCCAACGATTCATTTTATATTCAACAGCAGCTAGGCCTTCACTAAAATCACGAGCCTGCTCATATTGAGGGGCAATGACAAAAGAGCCATCAGATACGGATAGGTAGCCATACAGTCCGTTTAGGCGAAAACGCGCCAATCCCTCACTTGGTGGGAAAACTTCTTCGAAAGGTAGTGGGTCAAATCGTTGCAATCCTTGGTGAGTGACTAGGGTGTAACCTTTTCCAGGCACTTTAACCCAAGTTGGGGTAAAGTAATCTGCCTGAAAAGGATGAGCTTCGATGTAGCTCGGTGCAATTTCCCAGGTATTTTGAACAGGATTGATAAAACCTATACGCTCTCCCTCAGGTAAAATAATAGAAAAAGGAATTGGGCTAAAATGTTCCCCAGCTTCTGTGAGATGAGTGGGACTAAAAGTGAGGACAATCGCACAAAGGCCACTGAGTAAGTATTTTCGCATTAATGCACCTTCTATTCTTAAAATCGATAAGCAAACCAAAGCCCAAGTCCCGTCGCTCCCAAAGAGAGAAGCATATTTAAGGCAATGTTGAGAAATCCTTGAGTCCAGTTTCCTTCTAAGAAAAAAGCCCAAGATTCATAACTAAAGGTTGAAAATGTAGTCAAGCCGCCTAAAATACCAACCGATATAAATAGACGAATTGAAAGGGGAAAAAAGAAACGGTTTATTGCCAAGGGAAGGAAAAGACCGATGATAAAACAACCAATTAGATTGGCAACAAGAGTGCCCCAAGGAAAAGTTAAGCTCCAACGGGCGGCAATTAAAGAAATTCCATAGCGAAGTGAAGCCCCTAGAGCTCCTCCTAAGGCAACCCATAGAAAATTAAACATTTAAATTACTCCTCTTGGGGCTCCGGTAAAAGTATATTGAGCGGTTCGCGAGTGATTAAACCATTTTTAAGATTTTTTTCCAGAAAAGGAAGGATTAAGTTAAGTTTTTCAGGGCTGTCAATCAGCTCGACTTTCATGGGGACATTGTTTGCTGGAACCAAAGCAGATTTTCCTCGGAGCCATTTCTCACTGCCGAAGCCAAGAACACCTTTTGTGACAGTTCCGCCAGCGATTCCTACGCGTCTTGCTTCAAAAAGAATGGCTTCATATAAAGGGATATCGTTATGATAGCTACTATTTTTTAAATAAACCCGTAGTCGTTCCGCTGTTTTTGCTTGTAGGGCCATGATAAATTCCTCCTTACTAATTTATTAGTTCTTCTTAACCTGAGTGACATTAGGAATACGCCGAATTTCTTCTAGAAGATCAGGAAGGGAGAAGCGACGACTGCCACTTGCAAAGCTAACTGAAAGTGAAGAGAAACCTGGCTCGCTATCTAAAATAGTAATGTCTTGAATTGTAGCTCCCCAACTCGCAAGTAGGCAGCTAACTTCACCGGAAGGAGGCTGCTCATCCAGACTTTCAATGGTAACAGTAATATCACCTTTGTTTTTTCGGAGAACTAGAGAATCGAAGCGTCCCATAAAGAGTAGCGTAATGCAACCGAAAGCAGTGGCAATGCCAGCACTAAAAAATTCGCCAGCTCCTGTTGCAAGACCGATTGCAGCGATAAGCCATAGGCTTGCCGCCGTGGTCAAACCGATGACAGTAACGCCTTCTTTTAAAATCGCCCCTGCCCCCAGAAAACCAATTCCACTGACAACTTGAGCTGCCATTCGGCCGGGATCACCAGTCTTGCCCGGTAGAGAGTCAGCGATCTGAATGGAAAGAATCATGACAAGACAAGATCCCAAAGAAACTAAAATATGAGTTCGCAGTCCAGCGACTTTGTGGCGCGATTGTCTTTCGGCACCAACGATTAAACCAAACAGACAGGCTAAAGCCAGACGAATCAGCACATCAATAGGGGTCATAGGAATATCTCCTTCCGTGGAATGTATGATTGCTTATGAGTAAAGAATTCGTCTGTAAAGAGAAAATACCTGCTCTTTCGTAGTGAAATCATAGTGAAGGGTTGGAAAAGTAGACAATTTGCTTGATTCGTATCATACTAAAAACAGTGAATGGTTAATTACTTATTTAAGTAATAGGAGGGATCTTTTGTGGAGAAAATTAAACTCATCGGGCTTTCCGGAAGCTTACGAAAAGAATCATATAATACATCCTTGTTGAAGGAAGCGCAAAAAGTACTTCCAGCAGAAGTAGAGATGGAAATTTTTGATATTGGTACACTTCCACTTTATAACCAAGATATGGAAGCAAATTTACCAGAGACGGTCAAGGGTTTTAAAGAAAAGATACGTCAAGCAAATGGCCTGTTGATTGCTTGTCCTGAATATAACTATGGATATTCCGGTGTGCTAAAAAATGCCATTGATTGGGCTTCCAGACCAGATGGCGATCTAGCTCCACCGCTTCTTCGTAAGCCTGCGGGTATTATGGGAGCGAGCATTAGTTTTTTGGGCACTGCTCGTGCTCAGTATCCGTTAAGACAAGTACTTGGTGCATTGAATATGCCTTTAGTCATGAAGCCGGAAATTTTTGTGACAGAAGCAATGAATAAGTTTACTGCTGAAGGGCAATTAACAGATCCGATGGCTCTTAAAATGATTGAGCAAATGAATGTGGCTCTTCTAAAATTAATTAATAAATAGAGAAAGAATAAAAGCCCTACTGCGCGCAGTAGGGCTTTTTCTTTAGAAGAAATTAGACACGAATTGCTTGTTCTAAGGGCGTGTATGGCAGATTCAATGCTTCTGCGACAGCCCGATACGTTACTTTTCCGTTGACGGTATTGACCCCTTCGCAAAGATAAGGATTTCCTTGGATAGCTGAAAGCCATCCGTTATTTGCAATATCAAGTGCGTAAGGAAGAGTTGCATTTGTTAGAGCAAACGTAGAGGTACGAGGCATAGCTCCAGGCATATTGGCAACTGCATAATGGACAACCCCATGCTTCACGTAAGTAGGGTCACTATGGGTTGTAATGCGATCAATTGTATTAATCGAACCTCCTTGGTCAATAGCGACATCAACAATTACTGATCCTGGGCTCATGGTTGCGACCATTTCTTCGCTAACGATCTTAGGTGCTTTAGCGCCAGGGACAAGCACGGCACCAATTAGAAGATCGGCTTGCTTTACCCAGTGAGCAATATTATAGCTGTTCGACATCACTGTGAGTGCCCGTCCACCAAAAAGATCATCTAGCTCTTTCATTCGATCGATCGAGCGCTCGATAATCGTGACCCGTGCTCCCAGTCCTAACGCCATTTTAGCCGCTTGGGTTCCGACATTGCCGCCACCAATAATAACAACTTGGGCCGCTTCAACGCCAGGAACACCCCCTAAGAGAATTCCTTTGCCCCCGTAAAATTTACCGAGAAATTGAGCCCCTACTTGGGTTGCCATTCGTCCGGCAACTTCACTCATCGGAGCTAAAAGTGGCAGGCTATTTCCTGGCCCAGTAATCGTCTCATAGGCAATGGCAACGACTTTGTGTTTGAGGAGGCAAGCAGTTAGTTCTGGTTCAGGTGCTAAATGTAGGTACGTATAAAGGATTTGCCCTTCATGAAAGAGGTCGTACTCTTCAGCGATCGGTTCTTTGACTTTGATAATCATATCGGATTGATCAAAGAGCGCTTTTTTATCAGCGATAACAACTGCCCCGACTTTTTGGTAATCTTCATCAGGAAACCCGCTTCCGACCCCAGCGGACTGCTCAATTGCGACGGTATGTCCGTTTTTAATAAGAGCTTCCGCGCCAGCGGGGGTGAGACCTACTCGATTTTCGTTATTTTTGATTTCTTTAGCAACACCAATGTTCATCATGTTTCCTCGCTTTCTAAAAGTGAAATTTAGGCAAAGGAGTTCAGCACACAAGGATTGGAGCTTTTAGGGTTCAAAATCATAGAAATCCTCAACACTAATACACTTCGTCAAAATCCGATTAAATCCTTTGATGTTTTGTAAAACCAGTAATTTAAAGAGTTATATATTCGGCTGAGAGAGTTAAATAATTAGTTCTCGCAGCTTTCTTTTTTGTGAGAGTCTCGCGCCTTATTAAAAAGTTCGATGCTTTCAAATAGACTAGTGCCTAAAAGAGCTAAAGCTCCCTCGGGATTTACTTCTGCAAGTAGCCCTGCTGCTGCGAGGATATAGTCTTTATCCAAGAG
>JAGOZY010000073.1 GCA_018058445.1 Negativicutes bacterium
ATTGGCTGTCACCCTTGTGAGAATACGACAAGCTTGAAGATCAGAACTTCGGATCTTTTAGAGAAGATTTTACCAGCGGTCAAGCATGAGGCGATTTTGGTGGATCTTTAAATAATGTAGATATAAAAAAGGCTCTGACTTATCGTCAGAGCCTTTTTTTATTATCTGATTTCAGCTGCTTGAATGGGGTCGGTTGCGATCCACACGCGGTATTTGACTTGGGTTCCTTCTGGTACATAGACGACTAGGGGAAGTCTGCTGTTGTAGCGTTGGAGTTCTAGGTTTGGGATGGTGATGAAACGATATTCTTCCGATCCTGGTAGACTTGCCATTAAGGTGGTGAAAGGTCCGGTGAGTTCTTCAACGACTAAGTAGCTGTAGCCCCAGCCTTCGACGGTTCTTTTTATGAGGTTGCCACCAAACCAGACGATATTTTGATCGACGAGTAGTGTTTCTCCAATGAGAAGCTCTACTTTGGCGTCTTGTTCGTTTTCTATGGCTGGTAGAATGATGACGTGCCGTTCAAAACCTGTTTGGGCTTCTGGATACATGGAAAGATCCGGTGTAGACTCATTGGCTAGAACTACGCTTGAGAGCAGAACTGCACAAAGGAAAGTTGAAATTCCCAGAATTATTTTTTTCATACAATGACCTCCTAAATGTTGTTATCTTCATTGTCCTCTAAAATCGAATTAAAGTCCAATATTATTTTTAATTTAAATGATAAAAAGTTTATTTAATCACTTAAAAAGAGTTTTTAGTTTTTATTTTGATTAGGATGCTCTTCTGAAGAAGATGAAAAAACCTCGAGCTGAGGCTCGAGGTTTTTACTGATGTAATGTTCTATTTATGTCAGGGCTGGTTGCCCTTTTATTATAGCGTATTTGCTGACTGGCAGCTCCCCGACCCCAGTCAACAGGAAGTCACTTCAACAGTAGCTTCCGTCTCCCCTGGCAAAACAATCAAGTGTTTATGCATAATCAGCTCGGGCTTTTCGCCTCTGTGGCCGATTTTTGCTATTATACAGGTGGTATTCGATTTTTGACTATACGCTAGGAGGTTTATCTATCCGACTATCCCTCGAATAAGAGGGGCCAACCCTGACAACTTAATTGTAAACTCTTTGGTGTGTCGAATTCTCGCGAATGCTAGGAAGTTTTGTCGAATAAATGTGTCAAAAGTAGGAACTTTATTTTGCGGTAAGAGTTGACAAGTTTACAGAATGATGTTTATAATGAGGCAATTGAATTTGCAAAGACGTTGATCAGGAAGAGTAGATTGTGGGAGAACTGTACAGCGAGTCGGTGACCGGAGAAGTCCGGAGGTGGGATGACCGACCAGGGGTAAGCAATCGAATGGTCCTGTGAGTTGGGTGTTTAAAGGCTTAGGCTGAGTAGGCATTTCCGGAAGCCCCCGTTATCGTAGGCTAGGATATCGATTTTGATCCGTATCTGAAGAGAGGAAAAGTGTAGGCTTTTCGAATTAGGGTGGTACCGCGAGATTTTCGCCCCTGTGTGGGTGGAGGTCTTTTTTTATTTCCAAAAATGAAGGAGCTGAGGGTAATGTTGCAGATGAATTGGCGATGGTGGCGAGTGATGTTTAATCCAATAAGGGGAAAAAGCGAACGATGGGATTCTTTGGCGAATTCTGGTGGAGTCTAAGAATTTGTTTGAGATGATTCAGTGATTGATACTGGAGACTTTTCGCTTTTTACAAAGTGGAAGGTCTTTTTAATTTTTACAGAGGTAAGAAGAGAGGATGAAAGAAGATGAGTAAAGAAAATGTGGGACGTTATGGTGAGTACGGAGGGCAATATGTACCGGATGTGGTGATGCCGGCGTTGAAGGAGCTAGAGGATTTTTATGGACAAATTAAAAATGATCCAGAGTTTAAGGCGGAGCTTGAATACTATCTGCGAGAATATGCGGGGAGACCGACTGGGCTTTATTTTGCTGAGAATTTGACTCGCCACTATGGGCGAGGAAAGATATATCTGAAGCGGGAAGATCTTCTACATACGGGTGCTCACAAAATCAATAATGCAATTGGTCAGGCACTTGTCGCTCGGCGAATGGGTAAGAAAAAGATCATTGCTGAGACTGGCGCAGGGCAACATGGGGTGGCGGCGGCGACTGTGGCTGCACTTTTTGGTATGGAGTGCGAGGTCTTTATGGGTGAGGAAGATATGCGCCGTCAGGAACTGAATGTATTTAGAATGCGTCTGCTAGGGGCGAAAGTCACTGCAGCAACTCATGGTACGGGGACGCTTTCAGAGGCGGTCGATGCGGCAATTGGTCACTGGGTTGAAAATGTGGAGGATTGTTATTTTCTAATTGGTTCGGCAGTGGGGCCTCATCCGTACCCAGAGATTGTCCGGGACTTTCAATCGGTGATTGGCGAAGAGGTGCGGGAATCTGATGTGAAGCCGGATTATTTGGTTGCTTGTATTGGCGGAGGAAGTAATGCGATTGGTCTTCTTTATCCGTTCCGTAATGATCAGGGAATCAAGCGCTATGGGGTAGAGGCTGCGGGGCGTGGGTTTGCTGATGGAGATCATGCTGCGACGATGACGATGGGTCGGCCGGGAGTTCTTCATGGGTCGTTTACATATATTCTTCAAGATGAAAATGGAAAAGATATGTCGGCTTATTCGATTTCGGCGGGACTTGATTACCCGGGGGTGGGGCCAGAGCATTCTTATTTTAAAGACGCCGGGATCGTAAAGTATGTGGCAGTAACTGATGCTCAAGCCTTGGAAGCTTTTGAACGACTTGCCAAAATCGAAGGAATCATTCCTGCCTTAGAGAGTTCTCACGCCTTGGCTTTCCTCGAAGATTTGATGCCTCAGACACAGGTAGACGAGATCGTCGTTGTGAATTTATCTGGTCGAGGTGATAAAGATGTCCAGCAAGTCGCTGAAATAATGGGGGATAGAATTGGCTAATTGAGGCTGGAAGGGGAAAATATAAATTGGATTTAAAAGCGTGTTTGGTAAAGCTTGAACAAGAAAATCGACTCCTTCGAATTGTGGCGGAAGTTGATCCGGTTCATGAACTGGCTGGAGTAGCGGCAAAGCTTGAAGGAGACAAGGTGGTTCTTTTTGAAAATGTGAAGGGATATTCACAGCCTGTCGTCTGTGGACTGCTTTGGAATCGGGAGAATTTGGCCTGCTTGTTTGATACGGAGGCCGGCAAGCTTCCTTTCCTTTTTGCGGATGCAGTGAAAAATGTGGAGTATGAAAAATTTCTTCCGGTAGAAGTGGATAAACCTGCCGCGCAAGAGTTGATCATGCTGGAGCCGGATCTTTTTTCGATATCGACACCGACGTTGGCGCTAAAAGATGGTGGGCCTTATTATTCAAGCAGTGTGGTGATCGCCAAAGACCCTGACACGGGGGTTCGGAATCTTTCGGTGCATCGGCTGATGGTCACTGGGAAGAATCGCATGACGATGCTCATGGATGTGGGGCGGCATTTGCGGGATTATTATGAGCGGGCGGAAAAGCTTGGGAAGCCTCTTGAAATCACGATCAATAATGGGGTCGATCCGGCGGTATATTTTGCGGCGATTACGCCGAGCTCGGCGGTGGCGATCGACCAGGACGAGCTGACTGTGGCAGGATTTTTGCGGGGTAAGCCTGTTGAACTTTCCCGCAGTCAGACGGTTGCGGTAGAGGGCATTGCGGATGCACAGTTAATTATTGAGGGGGAAATTCTACCGATGGTGCGGGAAACTGAAGGACCTTTTGGTGAGGTGACTGGCTATTATGGTCCGGCTGATGAGCGATGGGTTGTGAACGTTAAGGCAATTACTAGCCAAAAAGATCCGGTGATTCAGACTTTGCTTCCAGGAAAAGAAGTCTGGAATTCAGTTGGACTAATGGCGGAGGCGAGTATCTTTCAAACCATATCAAGGCAAGTCGCTGGTGTGAAAGGCGTTTATCTGAGTCATGGGGGCTGCGGTTTTTATCATGCGTATGTGCAGATGGACCCACCTCGAAAAGGGATGGCGAAGAATGCGATCTTGGCAACCTTTGCAGCTTTTGCGCCTTTGCAGATGGTGACTGTGGTGAACTCTGATGTGAATATTTTGGATGCCGAAGATGTTCAGCGGGCGATGGCGACTCGCTTCGTGCCGGATCAGGATTTGGTTTTGCTGCCTAAGAGCTTCGGGCATGAGCTTAATCCTGCCACCGAGGGGGGATATGGAGCTAAGATTGGCTTTGACTGTACCTATCCGCTACCGAAATCGCCTGACTACGAGCGGGTATCTTTTCAGGAAGTCGACTTGGCGCAGTATGTGAAAGTGTGAGGGAATTAATAAATGAAGATAGTGGTGGGAATGACAGGTGCCTCAGGGGCGATTTATGGAGTTCGCTTGCTAGAGAGTCTTGCGAAGCATTCTGTGGAAACCCATTTGGTGGTCAGCCAATGGGCGAAAGAAACTCTAAGGCTGGAGACGGACGTTTCTCTGGAGACTCTTCATGGGCTCGCCAGCAAAATCTATGAGGAGTCAGATATGGCAGCTTCGATATCAAGCGGATCTTTTTATCATGATGGAATGGTAGTCATTCCTTGTAGCATGAAAACTCTTGCTGGAATTCGGTATGGATTTTCGCAAAATCTGATTCAACGGGCAGCTGATGTGACTTTAAAAGAGAAACGGAAATTGGTTCTTGTTCCACGAGAGAGCCCACTAAGTTCGATTCATTTAGAAAATATGCTGAGTTTATCTCAAATGGGCGTTTTTATCGCCCCGCCCAGTCCTTCTTTCTATCATCAGCCTGATTCTATTTTGGATATTGTCGACTTTTCTGCGATGCGAATTTTGGATATTTTAGGCATTCGGGAGGAAAGCACCAAAAGATTGGGTGACGCAAATGGCTAGTTCTTTCTTCTATTCTCAAGGGCGAGTTAAATTGGCGATCGTAGGGCGCTGGATCGGGCCGGAGGATGTGGTGGTCGAACTGACTGGTGGAGATCGCCCACACATTGGCGCGGTTGCACTTGCCCAGATAAGGCCAAGCTTAAAGAATCCCAATGAGGCGAGTGCGACAACGTCTGTGTTGACTTGTCTGGGGCATCAAGAAGATGATCTTGCTAGAGGGATAGCAAGTCGTATCGCCAAGCGAGCGAAGATGAATGCTGTGGTTATTTGCGGGATTCACTTGGATGACATTTCAGAAGAAGAGATTCGCGACGTGCTGACTGGGGCTGCGTTGCTGGAAGAAGAGATTCTTCAGTGGATTGAAAAGCAGAAAATTGCAGTAAATTAAATAAAAAAGTCCTTCACATTTAGTGAAGGACTTTTTTATTTTGAAGAGGTTGTAAGGGTAATGCCTTTTTGCTTTAATTGTTCTTCGAGTTCTTTAACTTCGACGTCGGTTGCAGGCGGTAGGTCTTCGAGTCGGTAGTTCCAGCCTAGGGTCTGCCATTTTGGCTTACCAAGTGTGTGGTAGGGCAGCACTTCGACTTTGGGTGGGCGCTTGAAGCTGTGGATCAAAGTCCCCCATGCTTTGATGTCTTGCTCGCGATTTGTCAGCCCAGGGAGCAAGATATAACGAAGGGTGACTTCGCCTGGTCCTGAGATCACTTGCGTGAGATTTTTCAAAATCAAGGTATTGTCTTGGCAAGTGATTTTTTTGTGCATTTCTGGATCGATGCTTTTTATCGAAAAAAGCCATTGGTCAACCCAAGGAAGGAGGGCTGGGATATTTTCTGCTGGGGCAAAGCCTGAAGTATCGACAACCGTATGGATATTTTCGGCTTTTGTCGCTTTGAGAAGTTCAAGTAAGAAGTCGGGTTGTAGTAAAGGTTCGCCACCACTAATTGTAATTCCACCGTTTTTATAGAAGCCTTGGTAGCGTTTATAAGTCTGGAGAATTTCGGGTACTGTGATTTGTTTGGTGCCTTTATCCCAAGTGTCTGGATTGTGGCAGAAGGTGCATCCGAGTTGACAGCCGGCGAGGAAAACAACGAGTCGGGTTCCCGGTCCATCCACGGTACCGAAGGTTTCTATCGAGTGCAGATAACCAGGGGTCATATGGCCTCATAGAAGGTTCGGTTGATAACTTCTCGCTGCTGCTCAGGGGTGAGCTTGATGAAGTGAACTGCGTAGCCAGAGACACGGATGGTGAGTTGTGGGTGTTCTTCGGGTTTTTGGATGGCTTCTTCGAGGAGCTCGCGATTTAGAACATTTACGTTGATATGATGACCGCCTAGGTTAGAGTAGCCATCAAGGAGATTGGATAAGTTGCTGATCTGAGCGTTTCGATCTTTCCCAAGGGC
>JAGOZY010000074.1:0-2281 GCA_018058445.1 Negativicutes bacterium
TATTGGCAAGACGGGCAATCGATTTCCCATAGGCAATCGGCTCATTAAAAGGTTCGGTAAAGTTCTTCGAGACAAGTAAAGCAAAATTAGTATTTTCGGTTTTCTTATTTGCATAAGAATGACCATTTGCGGTAATCAGCCCATCTACGTTTTCAGTAACGACCTCACCATAAGGATTCATGCAGAATGTTCGAACTTGATCGTCGAAGGTTTTTGTATAATAAAGGAGTTTAGATTCATATACGATATCAGTAATTGGCTCAAAAATTTCTGCTGGCAACTCAACACGAACCCCAATATCTACGGAGTTGTTCGTCATTGGTAGCTTTAGCTTGGTTGCTTGAGCTCTAAACCACTCTGCACCTTCTCGTCCAGGCGCTGCAATCAGATACTTCGCTTTAAGCTCTTCACCAGTTGTTAAAAGAACCGTATGAGTCTCCCCTTCTTTACCGGGGATAATCTCTTGAACTGTCGTCAGACATCTAATCGTTGCTTTAGTTTCCAAATCTTCTGCCATGGCTTTAAGAATGTTATAGCAATTATCCGTACCTAAGTGGCGAATTCGTGCTGGAATCAATTGGAGATCTGCTGCAGCTGACCGCTGTTTTAATTTGCGAATTTCATCTTTAAAATCGTCCCCATAAATTTTTTGTGGACCACCATATTTCAAGTAGACATCATCGGCGTAATGAATTAAATCCAAAACTTCTTTTTTAGGCAGATACTCATCCAGCCATCCACCATATTCAGTAGTTAAAGTAACTTTTCCATCAGAAAAAGCACCGGCTCCGCCCCATCCGCACATAATATCACAAGGCCTGCAACGGACACATTTTCCAAGATCCGCTTGAGGGCAATGACGCTTATGAATCGGCTGACCTTTTTCAATAACCGCTACAGAAAGTCCTGCTTGGCTAAGCTCCAGTGCAGAAAAAATTCCGGCCGGCCCAGCTCCAATGATAATTACGTCGAATTGTTTCATTTCAATCTTCCTCTCAACCTTTAAAAGGCCAAAAAAATAACGCACATGCGGCTTGGGGGCCAACACTGCGTTTCTTCGGGTACCATCAGGTTCCCTTGACTTATTTTAACACCTTACGAAATGAAGGTCAAGATTTTTTCGAATGATTTTTTACTAAATCAAAAAAACGTTCGACTTTATCTGCGCATTATTTTTGCCAAATAAAGGACTTTGCCATCTTTTGCAGAATTTATTAATTATGAAGATTTTTCTTCGATTATATTCAATTTAAAATTCATCTATTATAAAAAAGGAATAAAAGGAGGATACAAATTATGACTAACGAAAAAAATATGCGTCGCGAAGCATACCAAGCTAAGCTAAAAGCTCGAGTCGATCAAGTAAATGCAAAAATTGCTGAAGTAAAGGCAAAAGGGGACGAGCTTCAGGCAGATGCCAAAATCGAATGGACTCATCAACTTGACTATTTAAATAAACAATCGGAGAATCTACAAAAACGTTTAGCCGAGCTCCAAGAAGCCGGTGAAGATACTTGGGAAGAAATAGCCAAGAAAACCGAAGAAGCTTGGGATGATTTTTCTAAAGATCTGGAAAAACGTTGGGAGAAATTCAAAGAGGTCTTCAAGTAAGATTTCTTGACCTCACAAGGGAGGAATAAACCATGATCTGGTTCTTATTTATCGGACTTATCGCTGGTTGGCTGGCAGGTCAATTAACGAAAGGTACTGGTTTTGGACTTATCGGCAATCTAGTCGTCGGTGTTGTTGGCTCCTATGTGGGCGGATTACTCCTTGACTCCTTAGGAATCGATGCTTATGGCACGATCGGCTCTATCATCTCTGCAACCTTGGGAGCAGTCGTCTTCCTCTGGCTCTGGAGAAAACTTACATAAAAAGTATACGTTCATAAAAAATCCGAAGCCATGGCTTCGGATTTTTCTTTTTGGAATTTATCTATTTTTCAAATAGGGGCCTAACCATAAACTCAGCTAAATCTTCAAGGAGCTCGATATCCCACTGTCCCAACCCTTCTTGTTGAAGTTTTTTAGCTACTCTTTCAGTTGCGCATAAACCTCCTACGCCGTCCAATGAGCTCAATAACAGATCGGCCCCAGCAGTAACTGCGGCCCAAGATGTATCCAAGCCCTTTCCTTTGTAGCCCATTTTTAAATCAGGAAATGTCTCTTTACTCGCGCGAATCACTTTTTCAACTTGCAGAGCCGAATTTTCACCTTCAGGCTCTACCAGTATAAATCCAGATAATCCCAAATCTCGCCAGCGTTCAGCTGATTTAGAGTCT
>JAGOZY010000074.1:2381-6256 GCA_018058445.1 Negativicutes bacterium
GTTCCTGCTGACTAAGCTGACAATTTTGTTCTGATAAGCCTGCACGACGCGAACGCTCTTCAAAAATAGGACACCCACTGACAGATTGCTTGCCCAGTGAAAAACTCCGGCGCCCTAAATTTCCAGAGTGATTTGCCCTTTGTCGACGGTGCCCACGATGCGGTTGATCTCCGAAAGCTTTTCCCCCTTCATCACTAGCATATTGGCATTCAGATGAAGAAATCAATTTTTCTAAAAGTCCCGAGAGTTGTGACTGCTCCTCGGCAGTAAGAGCAGCAAATAAACCATCCGCCATTTTCTGCCGAGCAGACTTGACCCTTTCTACTGCTTTTAGGCCTTCTTCTTTCAAAAAGATATTAACAACCCGTCGATCTCTTTCATTTGGCCGGCGCTCAATATAGTCGCTTTGTTCCAGCTTTGTCAGCAATTCACTCAATGAGCCTGGACGAATTTGCATCAATTCTGCTAGCGCTCTTTGGCTAATGCCTTCATTTTCCAACAATAAGAAAATTATTCGTCCCTGACCATGATGAGCATTCATCTCACCGGAATCATGATGATGGCGACTACGCTGTATAATATTTAGATATTGTCTAAGTTGATGTAATAGTGTCTGTGATATGGAATGATTCATAATAAAACCTCGTTTCACTTTCTTTTAGTTAGGCGCCTAACTAAATTTAGTTTATCAAAGAAAAATCGTTCTGTCTACAAAAAAACATTTGGTACCTTACTATTTCGAAAAGAAAAACCGCCAAGCGCTTAGTTTTATGCTTGACGGTCTTTTTTTTATTAAAACTCAGGCTCACCACCATAGCCATGCCCAGGCTCTAAGTCGGCAAAACGAGTATATTGCTTTTTAAAATAAAGCTTGATACTGCCAACAGGCCCGTTACGGTGTTTGGCAAGGATAACTTCAGCCAAGTCTTTTTCCTCAGAATCTGGATTGTAATAATCATCCCGATAAAGAAACGCTACAATATCCGCATCTTGCTCCAAAGAACCAGACTCTCGAAGATCGCTCAACATCGGTTTTTTCGATTGCCGCGACTCTACACTCCGGCTCAGCTGAGAAAGAGCAATAACAGGCACTTGAAGATCTCGAGCTAAAATTTTAAGCGAACGAGAAATCTCAGAGATTTCTTGCTGTCGATTTTCTCCACCTTTACTGCCACTACCAGACATCAGCTGCAAATAGTCAATAATGATGAGATCAATGCCTTTTTCCATTTTAAGGCGACGAGCTTTACTACGAAGCTCGCCGACGGTGATCCCCGGCGTATCATCAATGTAGATCGGCGCTCTTTCAAGCCGACTAATTCCCCGCATTAGATTATCCCAGTCCTGCTTTTGGAGTTGGCCTGTACGCAAACGCTGAGAGTCGACCCACGATTCGGCTGACAGAATACGTTGAACAAGCTGCTGCTTGGACATCTCCAAACTAAAAATGGCTACACCTTTTTTTGCGTGAGTGGCAACATGCTGCGCAATATTTAAAACAAAGGCAGTTTTCCCCATGGAAGGCCGTGCCGCAAGAATAATCAAATCTGACTTTTGAAGACCAGTAGTCATGTTATCCAAATCACGAAATCCACTTGGAAGTCCGGTTACCGCACCCTTGGACTCAGCAAGCTTTGTGATTTGCTCAAAAGTTTCTGCCAAAATATCCTTCATCGGTACAAAATCACCACTAATCCGGCTCATCGCAACATCCATCATCTTCTGCTGAGCTCGGTCAATGATGTAATCTAAATCTTCTTTTTGGGCATAACCCATCTGTGCGACTTCCGTTGCCGCTTCAATCAGCTTTCGTAGGTGTGATTTTTCCTCTACCATTTCAATATAATGACTGGCATTGGCAGCAGTAGGAACTAAGTTAGCAAGCTGGGATAAATAGGTAATCCCACCCACTTCCGGCTCGTCAAGCTTCCCCATCTCTCTGATACGACTGGTCACAGTCACCAAATCTACCGGTTCATGATCGCGAAAAAGATCTTGCATCGCAGCAAAAATAATTCGATGGCCGTCTTTATAGAAATCCTCAGGATGAAGTCGCTCCGCAGCACGCTCTATCGCTTCTTTCGATAGCAAAAGAGAACCTAAAACTGCACGTTCAGCTTCTAAATCTTGAGGCGGTGTTTTTTCAAGTAGCATCAAGCTTCCCTACTTTCCTGAGCACTTCTTTTAAGCAACGATTTACTGCTAAAAAAGCTAACATTCGGTTTGTATCTTTTTTATTTATTTTCAAAAAGGAGGGCCTGAACTTCCGCTATATCTTGCACCGGAAAGATCTTTAGCCCTAAGTATCCTTGGGTAATATCTTTTTCATTCTCTTTCGGAATAATTAGTCGAGAAACTCCAGCCTGTCGCGCTCCGTAAGCTTTCTCCAAGACTCCACCGACCGCTTTTACTTTGCCTTGAATAGAGATCTCACCCGTAATTGCAGTATCTTGTCGTACTGGTTTATCAGTGATCGCAGACAAGACTGCCGTCACAATTGCCGCCCCAGCGGAAGGGCCATCAATCCGGCCACCACCGATAATATTCACATGAATATCATAATCAGATAAATCGCTACCGGTGATTCGCCGAACTACCGCTGCCGCATTAAAGACCGAGTCTTTTGCCATCGAGCCCGCAGTATCATTAAATCGCAAAGTACCCTTGCCCTTTTCTCTCGCAGGAAAAGCAATCGCTTCAATTTCCAGGACAGATCCTAAAAAGCCAGCAACTCCCAGCCCAAACACTCGACCAATTTCTGAATGAGCACCTGCTTTACGACTCACATAAGGGGTCAGTCTGCTCACTTGAGCGACCCGATAGACGTCTTCCGCAGTAATAGTTACACCTTCTGGCTTTCTTTCGCGAACCACGGCCAAACTATAAGCGTCAGCCAAGAGATTCGTCGCTTTTCGGCCTTCAATCGTGTATTCACTGATGATTTCAGGAACCCGTTCTTCCATCTCGACTCGCAGCTTTTTAGCTGCACCACGAATGATTTCAGCAATTTGCTCCGGTGTGAGGGGTTCAAAAAATATCTCTGCCGCCCGCGAACGCAAGGCGGGTGAAATCTCCTCTGGCGACCGAGTTGTCGCCGCAATCAAAACAAAATCAGCAGGTGCACCTTGATCAAAAAGCTGCCGTATATAAGCCGGAATATGCGCATCCGTTGGATCATAATAAGCAGATTCGAAACGTACCCGTTTATCTTCGAGCACTTTTAATAGTTTATTTTGAAGCATCGGGTCCATCTCACCAATTTCATCGATAAAAAGGATTCCACCGTGAGCTTCAGTTACTAAACCTGGCTTAGGTTCTGGTACGCCTCCTTCAGCCAAATCCCGTCTAGCCCCTTGATAAATCGGGTCATGAACAGAGCCAATCAAAGGATTTGTAATATCACGAGGGTCCCAGCGCAGAGTAGTTCCGTCCACCTCAACAAACGGAGCATCTTCACCAAATGGGGAATAATCGACTTCGCGAGCAGCCTGGAGAACCAGTCGAGCTGCTGTTGTCTTACCCACCCCAGGTGGACCATAAAGAATCAGATGTTGTGGATAAGGTGAAGCCAGTTTCGCCGTCAGAGCCGCAATCGCAGGCTCTTGTCCTACAATTTCAGACAAAATCGCTGGACGCAGCCTTTCCATAACTGAGGCTGTGAGCTTACGGTTTTCAAGCTTTTCAAGCGCTTCAAGCTTTGCAAGCGATTGAGGAGTATCTCCCTCGCCCTCATCTTTTAAAACTTGCATCCGAATATCGCGCAGATATTCTTGGTGCTTTTCTTCCATACGCTCGCCAACTTTTCGCTCCACTCGCTCTTCGATCGTCTTGCGAGCTAGTAACTCAACCAACGCATTTTCAGCTTCCATAATCAC
>JAGOZY010000075.1 GCA_018058445.1 Negativicutes bacterium
GAATATCATTTTTACAATTTATTATCGCTTCCTAAAAGAATTGGTAATGTGCGGATACTGCGGGGAATTGAGGCTAATATCATAGACCGACAAGGCCAACTTGATATGAGTCTGGATTTAGTAGGCCGTCTGGATATTGTTCTGGCTGGGCTTCATTATGTTTGTTATTCTGGTGGGACTGTGGAGGAAAATAGTCGTGCTATGGCTCAGGCTATGGCGAATCCATTCGTAGATATTATTGTTCATCCAGGTAATCCAGAATTTGAAATTTCACCGGAAATCATTATGGAAGCTGCTGCAAAGTATCAATGTGCAGTGGAAATTAATAATAGCTCCCTTGTTTATACCCGAAAGGGAAGTAAGCCTTTTTGTAAAAAAATAGCAGAACTTGCTAAAGAGTACGGAACTTTTGTATCGATCGGAAGTGATGCTCATTTTGTTGATCGAGTGGGTGAATTTGATGGAGCAGCAGAGCTTCTTCAAGAAATTGGAATGCCAGAAGAGCTGATCTTAAACACATCTCAGAAAACGCTCGATGCTTATCTGTTGCAAAGGCGAGCGAGACGATGATATAAAGAAGGAGAGAACCAATGACTTACGGAATGATTCTGATGGTTAATAATGTGCAATGTTCATTGGACTTTTATTTATCTCTTCCTGGTTTTAGTTTTGAGCTAGGAACCGCAGCGTCGAAAGAAATTAGATTTGAAAGAACTGAGGAAGAATTTCTTTTTGCAGCTCTGCGGGTCGGTGAGCAGAAGCTAATGATTCAAACAAGAGAGACTTTGGGAGCAGATGTCCCCCAACTTTTAAAGATTGAGCAGCTAGGGGCAACTGGTGTGCTATATTTTGATGTGGAAAATGTAGATCATTTATATCAAGAGTTAAAAGAAAAAAATATTCCCATTGTGAAAGAAATTAATGACAAATTTTATGGTCGCCGCGAGTTTTATATACAAGATCGTGATGGTTATTTCCTTGGTTTTTCTCAACTAATAGGAACTCATAAATAAAAAGTATCTCAAAGCAGTTGCTTTGAGATACTTTTTTATATTTATTAGAGTGAGTTGATGAAGATATCGCTCAAATCAACAGCTTCCGTGTTTGTCTCTGTAGGATGAGTAATTACATAATCGAAAGCCACGGTGGCAATCATGGACTCTTGGCTTAAAATAGGGACTGGATAGTCAGAGCCTGTTTTGAAGAGTAGAGGTTTCCAGCCACTTTCAGTGTCCACCCAAACTTTTAAAGAGCGACGAGTACGGCTATTTGGATTATATTCTTCATAAGAAAGAAGCTGGTTGACACTTCCGTCAGAGCGTAAGTTTTGGCGTTGGACAAGTACTTGGATTTTATCAAAATCGCTATTGCTGCTTTTGATAAGTCGAAGTGAAGGTGTATGAACCCATGCCTCGCCTTTATCTGGCTGCCGATAAACTTGAAGCCAACCTTTGGGGTCTGTACTCCATGTAGGAGTTCGGTCACCCATCAAGGAAGCTTGTTCTTCAGTCAAAATATAAGGGGCTCGTTTTGCAATCTTTGTCTTATTTTTTAAGATATAGGCGCCATCAATGAATCCATCGACACCTTGAGGATCAAAAATCCAATCATGAGTATCTGGTGAGATGACATCTGTGTTGTTGGTTTTTTCCCAGCGAAGTTCGGTGGGAAACTCGAAAGATTTTCGGCTAATTAAATCAGTTAAATCTCGCTCGTCGATTATTCCAAGGCCTTTTGCATTAATTCGATAGTGACTTGTATAAAGGTAAGGGACAATATCACCGTTTGGCAGGGCGACTGGACGTATATCGATCGAAAGATATACTGGTGAAGTTTGATCTTCCCACATACCGATTTGCAACCAATTATTAGATGATGCCAATGGCAAGAAGGTGAGACAAAAGAGCAAAAGAAAAGAAGATATTCGTTTTAACATCGGGAGCCTCCTCAAAAGATGGATGTGAATCGGGAATAAAGAATTAGTCTGAGAGTAAATTACCCCCAGACTAAATTTTTATTTAGTTAATATCAGATATTTTTAGCCATTCATTAGGAAAGGTTTGAGGGCTGCTTTGAGGTTCAAAAAAGACGGGATTTTCTTTTAGATGGACAATTCCGTGGGCATAAGCCAACGTTGCAATTGCGGCATCTGGACTAAGTACAGTTACGGGGTAAGGGGTACGTGTGCGAAAGACAAGAGGTGTGATAGTGCTATTAGGCTGAATGCCCCATACCATCAAAGGTGAGCGTGTTCTTAGATTTGGGTCATATTGTTCATAAGAAAGTGTCCGCTTACTCGATTGATCTGAATCAGCTTTGATATTTTCTCGCCACACAAGAACGCGGACCATCGGGTAGAGTTTGCCTACACCTTTAGAAAATTGGACAGAGCTGGTTTGAATCCAGGCACGATTTCCGTTTGGCTGAAGATATACTTGCTGCCAACCATTGCTATCAATCGGCCATTCAGGAGCTCGATCTCCTAAACTAGCTTGTTCTTCAGTCATTTTAAAAGGTTTTTTCTTATCAATTTTAGCTTTGTTTTTTAAAAGATTGGCCATGTAGAGAAATCCATCAGCTCCGGTCCGATCGGTTTGCCAGCTAAAGTTATCAGCTGGAAATGTTTGGTATTTGCTTTCACCAAAACCGAGAATTTGAAGCTCTGAATCCAGAGAGAAAAATTTGTTTGATTGAAGATCAATCAAACTGTTTGTAAATAAATAGCCACGATCTTGTAAGCTGGTTTTGTAGTAACTGGTATAGATGTTAGGAACAATTGTTTTTCCATCAGGCAGGGCGACTGGGCGAATATCGGGATCCATCCAGATCATATCTTGACTGCCCATAGAACCGACATCTAACCAAGTTTTGGCTAGTCCTGTTGGTATAAAACAGAGGAGAAAAGCAATTAAAAAAGGAAAAATTTTCTTGGACATAGGAAGCCTCCTTCATACAATTCAAAAGAAAAATAATGAATACTCTTCTATTGTACCTGAAAAAAAGCAACTCGTCACACAATGAGGGGAAAATAGTAATATAGTTGTTAGATTTTAGAAGAAAATTGACGAAAGAGTTAATTTATACTAGAAAGTTTTTTCGTGATAGTCCTTGTGATCAAATCAAAATTGAGTTATACTACTAAATAGGAACGATTATCAATTAAAAATAAGGAGGTATTTACTATGCGTGTAGCTCATGGGGCACCTAATTTTGCAATGGCTAGTACTAAAAATATGGAGACTCTGACTGAGGCGGTCCGACTTGCGGATTATAAAGGTAAATGGTTAGTCCTTTTCTTTTATCCTTTAGATTTCACGTTTGTATGTCCAACTGAAATTTTAGGCTTTCATAAACGAATTGGTGAGTTTAATAAATTGAATGCAGAAGTACTTGGAGCTAGTGTGGATAGCGTCCATTCTCATCGAGCATGGATTAAAGCTTCTCTCGCTGATGGTGGACTTGGTGGCGAACTTTCGTTTCCTTTGGCTTCCGATATGACAAAGCAAGTAGCTCGTGATTATGGCATTCTATTAGAAGATGAAGGAATTGCTTTACGCGGATTATTTATTATTGACCCAGAAGGCGTTTTACGCTATTCGGTTGTTACGGATCTGAATGTAGGCCGTAGTGTTGATGAGACTCTTCGTGTTCTTCAAGCGCTTCAAAGTGGTGGACTGTGTCCAATTGATTGGCATCCAGGCGAAGCAACTTTATAAAATACCAACCTGCAGAAAAAACCACCACTCTTACGGAGTGGTGGTTTTTTTGAGAGGCGATGGTACTATTTTTTCGTAAAAAAACTTTTGAAGTAATTCCAAAGACGCTTACTCGAAACGACTGCAAGAGCAAAAAGTGGTACTAAGAAAGGCATATAATTGCTAGCAGCGTTTAATAAAGTACCGGAGTGAGCCAATCCAATTGCTGGAATTGTACAGAAATAAAAAACAAAAAGCCAAATTTTCATGATAAATCCCTTCCTAACGTAAATAATGACGAAGGGCCTCATTTAACTCTCGAATTACCTTCTCTTGAGAATTTTCTTCGAAAGCGTGAAGGAGACAGTGCTCAAGATGGTCTGAAAGAATAACTTTTGCTGTATTGTCGATTGCTTTTCGGATGGCTGCCAGTTGCAGAAGTACTTCGGGGCAATCTCGATTTTCTTCGATCATTTTTCGGACAGATCGTATGTGTCCTTCTACACGGGCTAATCGATTAAGTACAGCTTTTTGATTTGGATGCTTGTGTTCCATCATCTAAATCCCTTCCTCTAATTCGATTATATCCCCCTGGGGGGGATATGTAAATCAAATATTTCAATTAATTATTTCCAAAAATTTGCGAGAACTTCGCCGAGCTCATTTTGAAAAAGGACTCCATGCCAATTTTCTTGTAGTTCTCCTGTTAGAGCAACAATTAATTTCGGTCCCTGTGGCGTGAAAAGAATTCCGGCATCGTGTTCATTATAATTAATTTCACCTGTTTTATGAGCGAATAAAGCACTTCCCCGCGGCCAACGGCCAGGAAGTTTATTGTTAAATTTTTGGTTTATTAAAATATGAAGAAAATCCTCTTTGGCAGATTGGCTCAGGTCATCGCCTTTTTCCAGCAGTCGCGCTAGAAGATTTGCTGTGTCAGTAGCAGTAGTATAATTTTCAAGTCCTAATTTTTGAGCTTGTTCATCAAACATTTTTCGGGCAATTTTTGTCCCAGTCCATCCCATTTGGCTGGCTGTTTTTTGGATATTTGTAATTCCTAAGTGGTCAATGAGAAGGTTGGTGGCTGTATTATCACTAACAATAATCATGAGTACTCCGAGGTCGCGTAATGTCAGGGCAAGATGCTCTCTTAAGTTGCTTAGGACACCAAAGCCACCTACTTTAGATTTTTCGGGTAGCAAAATGATCTCATCTATTTTTTTTGAACCCTCGTCCACTTGTCGATAAAGTTCCCATAGTACATATAGTTTGATAATGCTAGCTGCTGGAAAGGGCCGGTTTTCTTGGTAGCTAAATTCGATATTTTGTGGGTCGCCGATTATAAGGCCTGCTTGACCTTTTAGTGAGTCAATAAGCGCAACGATTTTTTGATTCATAACGATGACTCCTTTAGCTAATTAATACTAAGAAAATTGTAGCATGAAAAAAAGAATCCGTCAGTGCGACGGATTCTTTTTGTGTAATAATTATTTTTTTAGTGCTAATATCACCCATTTGCGAATTTCAACAAGAACTGCAGGAATAAATGAAAGTGCCAATACCCATAGCCATTGTTCGCAGGAAAGTGGAACGAGGGAGAATATCTCTTGAAGCGGTGGGATCAGAAGAACTGCCAGTTGTAATGCGAGAGAGGTAAAGAAAGCACCAATCATCCAAGGATTGGAAGCTAACCCTATTTTGAGTAAAGGTAGCTCGGATCTTAATCCCCAAGCAAGGACAAGTTGCACGATTCCAAGAGTCGCAAAGGCCATTGTTCGACCAGTCTCAATGCCACCGCCACTAATGTGGTCTCCACTAATCCAGAAGGCGGCTAGGGTGACTGCGGCAACGAGAGAGCCTTGAACGATGATTTCGCGGCCAAGGCCACCAGCAAAAATGCCTTTGTTTGGATCACGTGGTCCACGTTCCATAATATTTGGATCAGCTGGCTCCATACCTAAAGCGAGTGCAGGAAGACTATCGGTAACTAAGTTTACCCACAGAATGTGAATTGGGAGTAAAGGAGAATCCCAAGCCAGTGAAATCGCGATAAAAAATACGAGAATTTCACCACTGTTACAGGAAAGTAAGAAGTGGATTGATTTACGGATGTTATCATAGATATTTCGGCCTTCTTGAACCGCCGAAACAATGGTGGCAAAGTTATCATCTGTGAGGATCATATCCGCTGCTTCTTTAGAAACATCGGTGCCGGTAATACCCATTGCACAACCGATGTTTGCTTTTTTTAGGGCAGGAGCATCATTGACGCCGTCACCGGTCATTGCAACAATATGTCCGGCTTTTTGCCAAGCGTCAACGATCCGTACTTTATGTTCCGGCGCTACTCGAGCGTAAACCGAATATTTTGTGAGATTTTCTTCGAGAT
>JAGOZY010000076.1 GCA_018058445.1 Negativicutes bacterium
GGCAAGACTCCCGCTTCTTCAAGCCAATAGCAAACTTCATTTAGTATCGGATCCCCACCAGCTCGAGTTAACCACTTAGAAAGCTCTTCTAACTCAAGTTGTGGAAGTTTTTTCAGCCGCCCTTTTACCCGCCTAATTCGCTCTAGGCCCTTAAAATTAGGAACTTCAAATTCTTTTGAAACGCATCCAGTTATTACTTGTAGTTGTTCTGCAATGCCGAGACTTTGATTGCGATGACCTGGAACGCCTTCATGAAAAACCCCGACTGCTTTCAATAGACTTCCGCTATTTCCGTCTTTCACATTCCAGTCTCCTTATCTCTTCTCAGGACTTTTAAACTCTATTTTCTCATCTAGCGGCTCACCTAGTAAGCCAATCAATAGCATTCTGGCCTCATCATCTGCCCAGCTTAGATTCTCGCGAATATTTGCCATCACTCGACACTCAGACCTTACCCCCTGTTGCACAGCGGTAGAAAGATTATATAGGTGCTCCGGCTCAAGCATTCCTTTACCAGTCTGGAGGAGAAAGAACAATAATTGAACGGTTTTCCAACGTTCGTCCCAGCCAACCACCGTTAGCACTTCATCCACAAGCTCAAGCATCCAATCTTCGTTATCGGCAAAAAGCACCGTTGCTAAAGCCGGACGAGAAGTCTCGAAATAAGGTAATAATTCTGCAAATCCATTGCTTAAAATGCCAAAAGGATAACAACCCTCAAGAAGTTCTTGTAAGATTTCTTCCAGAGTACCTCGAAAATTTTGAGGCGAAATCTCAATCCAAGCACCCGGTATTGTCAAAACTTCCGGCAATGTCGGCACAAAAATAAACGAAAGGGAATCCCCATCTCCCCGAATCCATTCTTCGACCGGTTTGGAAAGCGGTTGATTCGGATCCATTAAAAGAATACGAACCTTATCCTGGTCAGAAAGCACACCCGCTTGATCCGAAGAAGCTAGCACAGCATGTCTACCCAACTCTTCTTTGCCAAGAAGAGCAAGTACCCGTTCGCCCCAAAGACCCGATGCACTAACCGTTGCTTGTAGCCAGCCTGCCGATCGAAGCCAAGATCGCCAAGTTTCCTGATCTTCGTTGCGCACTCGATCTAGCACGGCCATTCCAAATTGAAAATCCTTCATCAAACCTTTGGCTTCCACAGTCCAGTTCCTCCAGCCAAAATCATCCAATTTGGACAAAAGCTCTTCGCGACTTAAAAAGTCGTCTTCATTTTCTTTTTGCAGGCCGTAAGAAAAACCATAGCCACCAATCTGTCCTTCCCGTTCTAACCGAAAAACTTCTAGAGCCTCATCGGGTCGCAACGCGGAAAAGAGCGTAGTACGACTCCATTGATCTTGCTCATTCATTCCCTTTGCTCCTCTCTGCCAGCTCTGGCCCATATCTTTTTAATTGACTCTCTCAAAATATTTCCACACAAGGGGAAGATAGTCCTTCTGGAGCTAAAAAGAAGATTTTTTTACTCGATAACAAAAAAATCTCCCTTCAGCAAAAGCTGAAGGGAGATTTCTAATGCCGAATTAACCTTGTTGACGGCTGAAGCAATCGCGGCAATAAACCGGACGCTCACCTGATGGACGGAAAGGAACTTCTGTCTCTACGCCACAACCAGCACAAGTAGCTGGGTGCATTTCGCGTGGAGGACGTCCTCCGCCATTTTGTGCCCGACGTGCGCTACGGCAACCTGGGCAACGGCTTGGTTCGTTTGTGAATCCTTTTTCTGCAAAGAATTCTTGCTCGGAAGCGGAGAACACGAAGTCCTGTCCGCAATCGCGGCATTGTAGTTGTTTGTCTTGATACATGGGTATCACTCCTTGAGTTTATATTATTTGCCCAAAAACACTTAGAGTGATTCCTAGCCAACCTGCAATGGTGCGACCGGGTCCCCCTGTCCTGAGCCTAATATTAATAATACACCTCTTTTGCAAAAAAAGAAAGGGGTTCTTTTAAAAACTCCAGAATTTTTTACTGGTTATTACTTTATTTTTTCTTATTTTTTTGCAAATATTTCAAAAAGATGCTGATTTTGCTGACTATTTTTTAAATTTTCAAATTTTTTATTCCGAAAGAGATTTCTGTAAAAAATCAAACAAATCATTATATGTTTTCTCCCTTTATATGCTTTATAAAGGACTTTTCTTCTTAATGACGAATTAAATTTAACAGTAATGATTTATTGAAATCCACATTTTAAAAAGATTTTTGTGAGGAGAGGATATCATGAGTCGCCGTTTCCCAACCAGTCTTCTTCTTTTTATAGGAAGCTTTTTCTTTTTCTGGCTTTTTACCAGCTTTGGTCCTATTACTGATCCGGTAGAATCGAATTATGCACTACCGGCTAAAGAAATGCTTGAGTCGGGCAACTGGCTCTATCCAACGATTTATGGCGAGCCTTGGTTCGACAAGCCGATTTTGGTTTATTGGCTAACAGCTCTTTCTTTTAAATTATTTGGTATCCACGACGGAGCCGCTCGTTTCATGCCAGCCCTTTCCTCCGCCTTAGGAATTTCACTTGCCTACAGCTTTGGTAGCCGAGTGGCAGGGCGAATGCCGGGACTTCTTGCAGCGGCAATCTTGGCAACCGGGCTTCAATACTTCTTTATGTCAAAGGCGGTCGTCACCGACTCTTTTCTTTTAGTTTCTAGCAGCGCTGGACTGGCTTATTTTTATTTAGGCTATATGCGCTATAAAGGTTCTACTCGTTGGTACATTTGGATGTACCCTTGTCTCGCAATCGCAGTTCTCGCCAAAGGGCCGATTGGCCTTTTGCTTCCAGGTCTCATCATTGCACTTTTTCTTTTAATCGAAAACAAGTGGTCTGAGCTTTTAAAGATGCATCTACTGCTAGGGACTTTTCTTTTTGCTCTTGTCTCGCTTCCTTGGTTTATCGCGATGTACCTTCGTTATGGACAAGATTTTGTCGAAGTTTTTCTAGGAGTTCACAATCTTCTCCGCGCGACAGTCCCTGAACACCCTGAAAACAACGTCTTTTATTTTTACCCAGTCCTTTTTATTTTATCGCTTCTTCCTTGGACAGGCCTGGCGATACGAAGTATCTGCTGCGGTTTTATGGACGCCTGGAAAAGAAAGCAACCTTTTCAAAGATTTCTACTTCTTTGGATTGGAAGCTATTTTGTATTCTATATGCTGGCAGCAACAAAGTATCCAACTTACCTATTTCCTACAGTCTTCCCAACCGCGATCCTCACAGGCTTTTATCTTTTTAAAGTGCCAATCAAATGGCCTTGGCTTGAATATTTTTTACCAATCTGGATTTGGATCATCGGTTTAGGTACCGCTTCGGCGATTTACCTCACAGGTCCAGCCAAATGGACGGTTCCGATTATTTTCCTATTGGTTGGTGCTTTTCATAGCTATTACATCCGAAAAAAATCAACGGTTCGGCTTTTTTCCAGCCTCTTTGTACTTGCTGTATTACTCGAATTGCTCGCCGCTGGACTGGTTCTTCCCGAAGCGGTTTCAGCCCGTTCGGAAAAACATCTGCCCAAAATTTTACGGCCCTACGAGCAAGACCACCTTGGCTTCTTTGACAAATACAGCACTTCTTACGTTTATTATGGTGGCCCAATTGTTCCAAGAGTTCTCGTGCCAGAGCGAATGATGCAGCCAACAGATGGCGCAATCAGTTGGGGTCGCAAATATATTATGCCCGAAGAATCTCTTGAGCAATTTGCTCAGACCCGCGAACCAGGAAAGCGAAATATTTTATTAGTGCCGCATCGTGGCACACCACGAAAGCTTTTTGAAAAAGAAGCGCCTAACTTGAACTATAAAGTCCTTGGAAAAACAGAAGACTGGGAGATTATCGAAATCTTACCTCGCCCCTAAAATTGAACCGATAAGGAGGACCGAATGAGACAGCTGATTATCAATGCCGACGATTTCGGTCTTCATCCAACAATCAATGCTGGAATTATTGAAGGACACCAAAAAGGAGTCATTACTTCGACCAGTCTCATTGCCGCCGGTATTAGCTTCGATGATGCGGTTACCCAAGCTCTTCAAAATCCAGATCTTGGGATCGGGGTTCATTTGGCATTAGTCGGAGGACTACCACCCATTGCTCCAGCAGACAAAGTAGCCTCTCTACTGACGAAAGAAGGTCTACTTTATCCGCATTACCCTTCTTTTATTGCAGCATGGCTCAAGGGGAAAATTGCTCTTACAGATATTGTTTACGAATGGAATGCGCAAATCACAAAAATTCTTGATGCTGGAATAACAGTAAGCCACTTCGATAGCCATCAACATCTCCACGTATTACCTGGTCTAAATCAGCTTATGATCCATCTAAGCGAGCAGTTTTCTATCTTTAAGATCCGTATTCCTAAAGAACCACTCACTTTTTTTGCCACCGGCCCATTTGCAGCTAGTCGGATCATTGCTCGCACCGGCCTTACAACTTGCGCACAACTAGCAGAATCGAAATGGAAAACGAAGCTAACAAACACCGATCATTTCTACGGCACCCTTGCCGGAGGAAATTTAACAAAAACCCGATGGAAGAACATCATTCAGGAACTTCCGCTGGGAACTAGCGAAGTAATGACCCACCCCGGACTTAATTCCAGCGAGTTAGGACGTTCTTTCCCTTGGAATTATCACTGGGAAGAAGAACTGGAAGCCTTGAAAAGCGAGGAACTACGAACATGGATTCACGAAAAGAACATTCGACTCATCAATTACCACCACCTCCCGAACCGAAAGGATTAAAACGCTGGCAATTTTTGCTAACTGTCTTTTTTATTATCGCAGTGACAGGAAGCGTTATTTATTACACCGTTGATATTCATGCTTTTCATTATCTATTAAACATTCGTCCGATCGCCCTATGGGGGGCCGTTTTTCTTTCTCTCGCAGGGATTTGGCTAGATGCTTATCGCTTAATAATCATGGTTCGGCTTACAAAAGACACGCTCAGCCAAAAACAAGCCATGAAAATTCTCTTTGCCAATTATTTTTTCGCTCTCTTCACCCCAGGTGCGACAGGTGGACCAGTTGCCCAACTACTCCTTTTACGGCGGTACGGCATCTCCACTGGTAAAAGTGCTATTTTTGTGCTCACTCGAACGCTCCTGTCGATCACAGTGATGGTTCTTTTGATGCCTCTTATTTTTTACACCGAAGAGACTTTTCCAGACGCAATTCCTTACTACCTTCCGCTCGCCTTATTCTTAGGACTGATCAGTGGTATTTTGACACTTTTGTTTTTAATTCGCTCTAAGCGCTTTCTTCGCTGGTCGCGCGGTATCATCTCCATCTGGACATCCGGTAATCTTCGAAGGAAATTACTACGACTTCAAACTGAACTCGCCGGAGCCGCTTATCTTTTTTCTAAAAACCCATTCGAATTGATTCGCCTACTAGCTCTCACGGCAGCTAGTTTGATTACATCTTATAGCCTAGTTCCCTTACTTTTTTGGGGAATCGGCTTCCCAATAAATTGGCTCGAAGCACTTGGACGGATGTTCCTGCTGAATTTTCTCATGCATTTTGCCCCAACTCCCGGCGGAGCCGGTATTGCCGAAGGGCTGTTCATCGTTCTATTTACCGATCCAACTCCCCAGAGTATCGCTGGAATCATCGCGCTGGTCTGGCGAATTCTAGCTGAGTACCTCCCCTTCACCCTGGGCCTTATCGCAATGATTCAAGAATTTGGTTATAGTTACCTTAAAGAAAAATTCTGGCCAACTTCCCCGAAAGGATGATTTACCCATGAAAGTATTAATTACAGGTGGCGCTGGCTTTATCGGCTCTCATGTTGCTGATCTTCTGGTAAGTAAGGACTTTGACGTCACCATTCTTGATAACTTATCCAGTGGATCAAAAAGTAATCTACCTGCTAATATCCACCTAAAAGAAGCGGATATCCGCGACTTAAATTTAACCGCTTGGTTTGATCAAGAGAAGTTTGATTCGGTCATTCATCTTGCCGCTCAAACTAGTGTACCCGAATCCTTAGCTGACCCTTATGCAGATTGTGATATTAATATTCT
>JAGOZY010000077.1 GCA_018058445.1 Negativicutes bacterium
AGGCGCTTTGGGGAGTGCTCTTAAATCTCTCGATAGTGAAGGGGAAAGTCCTCGTGATCAAATCTTAAAATGGCTAAAAGAATTACCTAAATGGTCGGCAGTTGAAATTGTCGAAGCTGCTGCAAAGCTGGATAAAGAAAAGAAAGAAAAGTCTCCACATCCGATTCGAATCCAGGTAGAAGAAGCCCAATCGGTCTTCCGGGATCTTTGGGTCTTGGCGAAAACTGGGAAAATAGATGAAGTGATTCACAAGGATCGGCAGGAAGAATTGAAAGATTTGACGAAACTATGGCAAGAAGAGAATATTTTGCAGGGAATCGAATATTTAAATCATTGTCGGGAAGCTCTTGAACGTAATGGCAATCCCCGACTCTGGACGGAGTGGCTATTTCTTAGTTTGAATCGCCGATTTCGTTCGTAAAGTAAATCTTCTAAAGACATAGAAGATTTTTAATAAATTCTCCGGAAAATCCGGTTAAGAAGAGGAGTACAAAGTATGCCGTTAGTTGTAGGCGTCCGGTTTAAACCGGCAGGAAAAGTTTATTATTTTGACCCAACAGGTCATTCACTCCTATTGCAGGAACCTGTGATTGTAGACACCGCAAGGGGTATGGAACTTGGCTATGTCGCTCAAATGCCAGTCGATGTGCCAGAAGATAAGTTAACGCTGCCTCTAAGGAAAGTCATCCGAAAAGCTTCGCCAGAAGATGAAAGCAAAACGATTGCCAATCAAAAGCGAGCCAAAGAAGCGATGGCCCAAGCGACAGCTCGTATCGAAGCCCATAAACTGGATATGCGGCTAGTGGATGCTGAATATGCCTTTGATTTATCAAAAGTTGTATTCTATTTTACCGCCGAAGGGCGGGTTGATTTTCGCGAATTAGTCAAAGATTTAGCTGGAGTTTTCCGAACTCGGGTCGAACTTCGGCAAATTGGCGTGCGGGATAAAGCGAAAATGGTAGGCGGGTTAGGTTGTTGTGGACGGCCTCTTTGTTGCTCTACTTTTTTGGGTGACTTTGAGCCCGTATCGATCAAAATGGCAAAAGAGCAAAATTTATCGCTAAATCCACTGAAAATATCCGGTGTATGTAGCCGATTGATGTGTTGCCTGAAATACGAAAATGAAGTCTATAAAGAAATGAACCGAGAACGTAAAGCACTGGCAGCCAGCCGAAATGCTGCCGCGTGTCCGGGGCAATCTTGCCCAGACTGCAAATGCGGAAGCGATGGGGCTGAAGCGCCGAAAAACGAAGCGAAGCCTGCAGCAGTAGAGCAAAAAAAGCCAATGAATTCGGTACCCCCAAAACCAGCTACGCCATCGGTACGACCTGTGCCACCGCGTGATCGGGTAAATGAAACACCTCGCAAACAGGAAGCGCCCAAATGGCAACCGCAAAAAACAGAGCCGCCGCTTAATGGCGCCTCGCCAGTAAAAAATACACTTCACCCCGCTCCTCAAGCGAATACTGTAGCGGTAAAACCAACGATTGCTGAACCGAAAGTAGCAGTTCAACCGGCACCTTCCTTGGACAGACAACCTTCGCCGGTTCGTCCAACAAATCCAGTTAATCCAGCTCCTGTGGCAGCTAAACCAACATTTACTCCTCAAGCCGATCGAGTTCAAGCGGTGAGACCGATTCGTCCGTCGCGACCTGTAGCGCCGATTCGCCGAGAGAATACTCCCAACGGAATTATTCCACCTAAAGTAGTTCCTCCTGTTAGCCCTGCCGTGAGCAGCAACGCTGGCATTCAAGTGGGCTCTCAAGTGCGCACTCCGGAAGGAGACGGCAAAGTAATTGGTATTTCGGAAGAACGACGTCAAGCGACTGTTTTTTTAGAAAATAAAAATATTTTGGAATTTTCCTGGGATGTAGTCCAGAAGAAATAAAAATGAGTCGTTCGGTTCCAGTGGAATCGAGCGACTTTTTTGAGAGGAGGCCTTTTATGAGCGACTTGCAAGGAACGCTCTATTTAGTTCCGACCCCAATTGGTAATTTAGAAGACATGACATTAAGAGCGATTCGAATCCTTAAAGAAGTCGATAAAATCGCTGCTGAAGATACTCGGCGAACTCAGCAATTACTCAATCACTTTGATATACAAAACAAAGTAGTTCGCTACGATGAACATACCCGGGAAAAAGCAGGAGAAGAATTGATCGAGCAGCTAAAATCTGGACTAAATATCGCGGTAGTCAGCGATGCGGGTATGCCTGGAATTGCCGATCCCGGAACGGACTTGGTTGAAAGAGCCCTCCAAGAGCATATTCCCGTCATCCCACTTCCCGGAGCCAATGCTGGATTAACTGCATTGATTGCATCCGGTTTGCCGACGGAAAACTTTTTCTTCGCAGGCTTTTTGCCCCGAACTGCTAAAAAGCAGAAAGAATCCTTGGAGAAAATAAGCCAAGTACCGGGTACTTTGATTTTTTACGAAGCCCCTCACCGACTAAAAAGCACCCTCGAGTCTTGTTTGAAAATACTCGGAGATCGTGATGCAGTCTGGGGTCGGGAGATCACCAAAAAATTTGAAACCTTCCGAAGAGGTAAACTCTCGGAGCTTCTTGCCCACTGCCAAGTCGAAGCGCCCCGCGGTGAGTATGTACTGATGATTGCGGAGATAACTAGCGATCAACAGGTTGAAACGATTCAAATCATTAGCCCACAAGAGCGACTGACCGAATTACTTGACCAAGGAATCGCCAAAAAAGAAGCGGCTCGTCAAGTTGCTCAAGAGTTTAGCTTATCAAGGCGAGAAGTCTACAACTGGACGATTAGGCCAGATCAAGACGGAGACTTAGAGCAATGATTGCCCTACAAACCACACCTCCCAAAGCGCAGAACCCCTCACCAAGAAATTGGTTACTGGATGGCCTTCGTAGCTTCGCCATTCTCTTGATGGTATACTATCATTTACTTTATGACCTTGAAATCTTATATGGCATCCCCACAGGAATCTTTCAAGGATATTGGCCGATGGTCCGTATTTTCGGCGCTGCCTTGTTTATATTCCTCGCGGGCTACAGCATCACACTTAGCCGAAGCCCAATTCGAAACGCCTGCAAAGTCCTGTTTTTTGCTTGTCTGGTTAGTGTTGGGACTCTCATTTTCTTCCCTGATGATTTTGTTCGATTTGGAATTCTGCACCTGCTAGGATTTGGCATGCTGGTTTCACCCTTTTTTAAATCCCCCCGCGTCAATATTCTTATCGGGGTCGCCTTATTTTTTCTCAGTTATCTGCCCCTTAATTATCCAGCGTGGGCGCTGCCGATTTCCGGTGGCGAACAATATTTTTCCATGATGGATTACTACCCACTTATTCCATGGCTCAGTTATTTTTTCCTCGGTTTAGCAAGCGGTCAAAGAAAATATTTTGCAGCCTACGACCAGCCAGTGACAAATTCAATGCTAAAGCTTCTCCTTCTACCGGGCAGATATTCACTAATCGTCTACTTAGTTCATCAATTAGTCATACTGGCGATTCTAATTCTGATTTTGGGTTCCCCTAGGTAAAGATGGTATAATATAAGTAGCGATTTTCGAAATTAAAGGAGGTTGTTGCGATGAACAAACAAGAAGTGCTGACAAGCAGCGAAACTTTAGTAGCCCGTACTCCTTGGGCTGTGCTTGGATGCGTAAATCCAGACGCACACCCTTTGATGTCTGGATTTTTAAAGCTCGAAGCAGACGGTCTCAAAACCATCTGGCTCACTAGTAGGCGGGATCGAGCTCATACTTGCGCCTTGCAGGATAACCCCAATAGTAGCCTGTATTTTGTCGATATAGAACGTTTCACAGCGGTTCTTTTAAAAGGAACGACCGAAATCGTCGACGATCCTGCGATCAAGAAGCGATTTTGGGAAAGCTCCTCTTTTGTACAAGCTTATCACTCTGAAGGCATTGATGATAAAGACTTTGTGATGCTCAAGTTTACAACCCGAGAACTCAGCTACTACATTTCCGGAATGGACATCGCCGATATTACATTATGACTTTAAACCAAATCAGAACGCTTTTCTTTTCGAGGAAGAGCGTTCTTTCTCTGGATTGCTCCTTGCGATTCTTCTACAATTCAGGTATCCTAAAAGATAATGATTTCGCTCGAAAGAGAGGCCGATTAAATGAAAAAACCATTTTTTATAACCACCCCGATTTATTACCCTAGCGATAAGCTGCACATTGGTCACGTTTATTGCACCACTTTGGCTGACACCATTGCCCGCTACAAACGTCTAGCTGGCTATGATACCTTTTTTTTGACTGGCTCTGATGAGCACGGCCAAAAGATCCAACGTAAAGCTGCCGAGATGAATGTCACTCCCCAAGCGTATGTGGACAAAATCGTCGACTCCTTCCAAGCCCTCTGGCTGCAATTAGGAGTTTCCTATGATGACTTTATCCGTACGACAGAGCCCCGTCATCACGAAGTCGTACAAGAAATTTTCCAAAAAATCTACGACCAAGGAGACATCTACAAAGCCGAATACGAAGGCTGGTACTGCGTTCCTTGTGAGACTTTCTGGCCAGAAAGTAAGCTTCTTGAAGGAAACCTCTGCCCAGACTGCGGACGTCCTGTCGAGACCATGAAAGAAGAAAGCTATTTCTTCAAAATGGCTAAATATCAAGACCGACTTCTAAAGCATATCGAAGACAATCCCGACTTCATTCAGCCCGTTTCCCGTAAAAATGAAATGATCAATTTCATCAAGCAAGGACTAGATGACCTGTGCGTTTCGCGGACGACTTTTGACTGGGGTATCCCAGTTCCGTTCGATAAAAAACACGTCGTATACGTCTGGTTTGACGCGCTGGTGAATTACATCACTGCGATGGGCTACAAAGATAATCCGGAAAAATTTGCCAACTATTGGCCAAATGGCATGCACCTAGTCGGTAAAGAAATCGTTCGTTTCCATACGATTATTTGGCCAATCATTCTAATGGCCCTTGAGCTTCCACTGCCTGAAAAAGTCTACGGACACGGCTGGCTGATTGTCGAGGGAGACAAAATGTCCAAGTCCAAAGGCAATGTAGTTGATCCAGTTCAACTGATCGAAGAATTTGGCCCCGACGCGATTCGCTACTTCCTGCTCCGTGAGATTACCCTCGGTCAAGATGGCAATTTCTCTCGAGATGCACTGATCAACCGAATCAACTCAGACCTTGCCAATGATCTTGGCAACCTGATGCACCGTACACTCAGCATGGTCAAAAAATTCCGCAGTGGAGTGATCAAGCGCGGTATTCCAACTGACGCTGAAAATGAAATGGCAAAAGCCGTCGAAGAGACCGTCGCTCGCTACGAAGAACTCATGGAAAAGCTCGATCTAAATGGAGCCCACCGTGAAATTTGGAATCTAATCGCGAAAGCGAATAAATACGTAGATGAAACCGCTCCTTGGGCACTCGCGAAAAAGCCAGAAGAAGCAGACCACTTAGATGCCTTCTTCTATACGATTGGCGAGATTATCCGGGTTGTCGGCACCCTGATCACACCCGTTATGCCGCATTCTGCGCCTAAGCTTTTCGTTCAACTCGGACTTGGCGAATCTTACAAAAGCGATCTTGATGGCGTGCGCAAATTTGGCGGCTTCCCAGACGAAGTGACGATCGCCGAAGAACTTCACCCGGTATTTCCACGAATCGAGATTGTGGAAGAGCCAGAAGTGCAAGCCGAGCCGGAAAAACCTGCCGAGCCAGAAGTTCCACAAATTACGATCGATGACTTTAATAAAGTCGAATTACGAGTCGGAAAAATTCTGACCGCTGGCAAAGTGGAAAAAGCCGATAAACTTCTCCAATTCACCGTAGATATGGGTACCGAAGTACGGACCATCCTTTCGGGGATCGCTATGTACTATCCAAACC
>JAGOZY010000078.1 GCA_018058445.1 Negativicutes bacterium
GGTTGAGATTACTACTGACTGTGATTTCACCGCCCAGTAGGTGCATCAAGTGCTGGACTATCGAAAGTCCTAAGCCCGTTCCTTCGATTTCAGAGGAGCGAGACCGGTCAACTCGGAAGAAGCGCTGAAATATTTTTGGCAGATCTTCTTCGGGAATTCCAATGCCTGTATCGGCAATTTCGAGATGAATTTTGTTCTCGCTCGCCCAGGATTTGATTGAAATTTCGCCATTGTCAGGCGTGTATTTGATTGCATTTGATAATAGATTGCTTAGTATTTGTTTAAATCGATCAGAGTTTGTGTTGAGAATGGGGAGATCAGCTGGGATCTCTTGGGTGAGTGAAAGATGTTTGCTTTGGAGAGAAAATTCAAATGTGTCGATGATTTTTTCAATGAGTTCAGGAAGATGCAAGGACTCGATTTTAAGCTTTTGCGGATTTTCGAAAATATCGAGTTTTGCTTGTTCTAATAATGCTCGGGATAGTCGGCTCATCCGCTGGGTTTCGTTATAGATGGTTTGAATAAATTCCTGCTGAGTGTCGACGGTAAGTTTTTTGTTGGTGAGCAGAGTTTCTGCGTATCCTTGGATAGATGTAAGAGGAGTAAGCAGTTCGTGGGAGGCATTGGCGACGAATTCAGCTTGCTGCTCATAAAGCAGTTGTAGATCTGTGACATCTTGAAAAACGATTAAAAATTGATCAAATTTAATAGAAGATTCTTGAAGGGAGAGAGGGGCAATAAACAGTTGCCAGATTTTGGGATGAGTCTGATCCATGAAGCGTACTTGGGTAGAAAGGGGTGAACCAGAGAGACGAGCTTCTTCAAATAATTTATTAAGAATTGGATGATTTAGGTCAGAGATATTATTTGCGGATGGTAGAGAGGTATTTTTGAAAAGTACCTCTGCCGACGGATTGCTTTCGGCGATTGTACCCTGATGATCGACTAATAAAACGGGTGACTCAAGCTCTTGAAGAATGGAGCGTAATTTAATTTGTTCTTGAGTTAGTTTTTTGATTTGGGTGCTCAGATGACCGGTAAGTTGATTTAAAGAAGAAGCCAAAACACCAATTTCATCTTTGTGGTTGATTTTGATGCGTAGGGCAAGGTCTCCTGCGGTCATTCGTTTTGCTACATCTGTCATTTCAACGATTGGGAGAGTGACTTGCTTTGCCAACCAAAGAGAAAAAAGCAAGGAAAGACCTAAGAAAATAAAGACAGAGAGGAAGAAGGTGTGAAGCTGCTCTTTCATGATTGATTCAACTAAAGAAAGGCTACTTGAGACTTGAATGATACCTTTGTCTGGGCGATTACTATCTAAAGGTAAAGCGACATATAACATGCGATCGTAGACAAATTCGCTCTCGTGAACCGACGAATTTTTCTTGCCCTGGAGGGCGTTTTGGACTTCTGGGAAATGAAGATGATTTTCCAGAGTAAGCGGGTCGTATTGAGAGTCTGCTCGGACCGTACCTTTTCCATCGATCACTGTGATCCTGATCGGTAGATTCTGGGCGAAGTGGGTAAGTTTTTCCTGTAAGCCCGGATCGTCGATTTGCTCAGAGGCAAAAGTTTTTCGAAGAATTTCTGCTTGAGTGTAAAGGACTTCTCGTTGCTCTTCGAGGGAGTTGTCTTTTTCCATATGGTATAGGTAGATAGAAAAAGGAATGAATAAGGCCAAAATAAAAAAGCAAAAAATCAGTGAAAGTTTTGCTCGAATTCCAAACGATTTCACAAGCATTCTCCTTAATTTCTGAAAGATATCTATTTATATGATACCTAGAAAATCACAAAGAGGGAAATAGTTTTTAAAAAGAGTTTACAGGCCTGTTACGTTCCCGACTTATCTAAAGATTAAAATACAAAGGGTAAGTCATTAAAAAGGGAGGTAATGCTTTTGGTTACAAAGGCTGCTTTTATTTCTCTCCAGAGTACGAGGAAAGAGAAGGTCAGTAAACAAAATCTTCCGTACTCGTTTTATCAAAGGCAAGGAATCCTGTTGGGACTATTTTTTCTGCTCCTATGGTTTGTTTTTGATTATACAAATCTGGATTATTGGGTAAGTGCGCAAGTTTTTGATTTTAAAAATCACAACTGGATTTATGCCCAAAATTTTTGGATAAAGCAAGTGGGATATTATGGGATCAAAGATCTGCTGATCACCTACGCTATTCTTTTAATAGCTATGTTTGTGAGTAGCTTCTGGTGGCAAAAAACTCGCCCATATCGAATGATCTTGTTTTTCTTAATTCTCTGTATTGCCTTGGTTCCGGCTGAGATTGCTTTTTTAAAACAGACGTTTTATAAACCTCGGCCTGAACAGGTCATTGCCTTTGGCGGAACGATGCCGCATGTTGATCTTTTTGCGACTTTACCTAATGAACCAAGTGCGACCAATTGGCCAGGCGGTCACGCATCAGGCGGAGCTGCTTTGATGTCTTGGTATTTTATCGGACGGACTTATTCGAGGCGGTGGGGATGGGTTGGGTTTGGAGTCGGACTTTTAGTTAGCAATTTGATGGGATGGTCGCAAATACTTCGGGGTCAGCACTTTCTTTCCCATAATTTATGGACTATATGGTTTGCTTGGATGACGATTTTTCTGATTCATTATCTCCTTTTTAAGAAAAAATTCTCTTGCTAAGTGAAAAATAAACTCCTGATATTTTATCGGGAGTTTCTTTTTGCAGGAGTTTATTTTAAAGTTGTCGAAACGAGAGAAGGATAGGCTGTATTAAAAGGAGGTTTGTGAAGATGATGAATAGCGAGGAAAAAAATTCTCGACTTTTACTTGAAGTCGCACGTTCTGCTTGGGAGGGGACGTTGTTTGAGCGGCAAGAAGAGCTGTGTCAACTTGCTCAGGAAGAATATCAAGATCCCGAGCGTCGCCAAGAGGCAGTCAATTCTGTGCGGAAGGCAATGGGTCTACCGACTCGATCGGACGGAGAAGTTCTTTCTGAAGATGATCGGGATGCTTTAATGGGGTTTGAAGATGCACTTGAGATGGCTGAGCTACAAGGAGAACTAGCCTGCTCACTAGATAGCTTAAATGGAAAGGCAACGTTAGTCCCACTGATTGAGATGCTGAAAAATCGCGAAGTCCCTGTTTATGCTACTGTAGCGCCAGCTTTTACAGGCCAATTTGGTCCTGAAGTGACTGCAGGTAAGTTTCGATCTGCTTTACTGAAACTAGGCTTTGCTGATATGGCGGAAGCTGCTTTGGGAGCAGACTTAGTTACAATGAAAGAATCCTTGGAATTTTGTGCTCATGTGAATCAGCCAGGCGACATACTAATTACTTCTTGTTGTTGTCCGGTCTGGATTCAGTTGATTAGTACTCGTTTTCCTGAGTTAAAAGATAAAATTTCTCCTTCTGTATCACCCATGATCGCATCAGGTCGAGTGATTAAAGAGTATCATCCGGACTCAAAAGTGGTTTTTATCGGACCTTGTATGGCAAAAAAAGCCGAGGCTGTGATGTCGGATATTGCTGGTGTAATTGATCACGTACTTACTTTTCAGGAACTAAAAAGTTTATTTGAAGCGGCAGGCATTGATCCGACTCAAGAAATGGACGAGGAAAATGCGCAAGCTTCTTGGGCTGGTCGGGTTTTTGCTCGAACTGGTGGAGTGAGCGATGCGGTTAAGCGTACCCTTGAAAAATTGGTTCCTGAGCGAGCTGGCGATTTTAACCCTGTGAAAGTGGATGGCGTACCGGACTGCTTAAAGATTCTGGAATCGATCCAAGCAGGAACCTGTGAGTATAACTTTGTCGAGGGGATGGGTTGTAAGGGCGGATGTGTCGGTGGACCTGGAAAATTAGTAGACTTTGCGACGACGACACCGGAAGTGGATGCTTATGGCAATCAATCAGAAGCAAAAACTCCTGTTGATAACCCGGCAATTTACGCATTGTTAGCCCGGTTAGGTGGAAGTGTTAAAGACGCTGACCTGCGTGGAGAAGGACCGATCGGAAAAATTTTAAATCGAACATTTGTTGAAGCTGAATAGGAGAGAGTATATGAACGTACATGAATTGGTGTTAAGAAATCGAAGCTATCGACGTTTCGATCAATCAAAGGCTATCAATGTGAGTCTTTTAGAGGAACTAGTTGATTTAGGGCGATTAAGTCCAAGTGGTGCTAATCGTCAAAGTCAAAAGTATGCTGTTATTGCTGAATCTACTAAAAATGCAGAAATTTTTGCTACGCTGAAGTGGGCAGGTTATTTGAGCGATTGGGACGGTCCTATTGAAGGCGAACAACCTACTGGTTATATTGTAGTGCTCCAGGATAAAGAAGTCGGGCCAGGCATGGCGGACCACGGGATAGCAGTACAATCGATTTTATTGGGCGCTGTCGAGCAGGGACTGGGAGGATGCATCCTTGGAAATATAGATCGTCCTACACTTGCAAAGCTCCTTCATCTTCCTGAGACTCTTGAAATTTTATGGGTACTTGCTTTGGGGGTTCCTAAAGAAGAAGTTGTTATCGAAAACATGCCGGCAGATGGTAGTGTAAAATACTGGCGAGATGCCAATGGAGTTCATCATGTGCCGAAGCGTTCGCTGGATGAAGTTATTGCCATCTCCATTGGATAAGCAAAAACAAAAAAGAACCTCTTCCAACAGAAGAGGTTCTTTTTTGTTAGTCGTCAATTTTTTGGCGATTCATCGCTGGAAGGCGGTCGAGATAAGGAATTGGATAGTCCGCTAAACGGGCAATTCCGAGAGTAATAATGATCGAGAGCATCCATTTAAGCCAGACTGGGTGGGGGAAATAATCCAGCATAAGTGGCTCCTTTAGAAGCATCTCAGTACCTGTAAAAATGATCATTGCAGCACCAAATAAAATAAGCAGAGGATATTTATCGAGCATTTGTACGATCAGGGTGCTCCCCCAGATAACGAGAGGAATTGTAAGGGCCAGTCCGATAAGAACCAGAGTGAAATTTCCTTGCGCCGCCCCTGCAACTGCAAGTACATTGTCAAGGCCAGTCACTACATCTGCAATGATGATGGTTTTTACAGCTGCCCCAAACTGATCTTTCGCGGAGATATTGTGTCCTCCGTCATCTGCTAGGAGTTTGTAGGCAATATAAAAAAGAGTAATACCTCCCACGAAAAGTAGCCCTGGTAACTCAAGAAGATAGAGAACACCACCTGTTGCAATGACTCGTATGATAATTGCGCCGATAGTTCCATAGATAATAACCCGTTTTCGGATATCTGTCGGAACATTTCGTGCTGCCATTCCGATGATGATGGCGTTATCACTAGCTAATACAAGATCGATGACAAAAATAGAAGCGAGAGCAGTAAGAAACTCTATAGTAAGAAAAGACGAAAGATCCATTTTTTATTAACCTCCCTAAATTTAAGACAATCAACCCACGATGATAAAGAAAGTAGGTATTGCCCTAAGACGGTAGTGCAGACTTGGTGGTTCTGAAGAAATCAGTTCACCAGCAAGTGATTGCGAGTGCTTCTATGACGAGATTATGACCTCGTCATAGAAATTATTGATGAAATCAATAAAATTGTCAATCCTTTTCACATGAAGTTTCTTGTATACATTAATTTAGTATCAAAAGCATTGGGAGCTACTAAAGAGTAGCTCCCAATGCTTTTTCTGTTTAATAATCTGAACTTGGTGCTTGTTCTGCTTTCAGATAATGAGAGAAGCCAAGAATTCCTCCTGAAAACAATAAAGCTAGTCCCCATTTGTGTAAACTCGTTAAAGTTAGATACTCTTTTAGGAACGGTTCTTTTGTAATCATATCTGCTGCTGTCAAAATAATGACTAGCGCAC
>JAGOZY010000079.1 GCA_018058445.1 Negativicutes bacterium
TAACCAAATCAGCATCCTTTATTTCCTGCTCTAGGTTATAAGGATTTGAAATCATTGTATTGACGGCTCTGCCGAATAAATCGTCAAGTGCTGCGAGTCGCTTTGTGCTGATATCGAGCATCGTCACTTGAGCGCCCAGACCAATTGCCATCTTCGCTGAATTGGTTCCAGCAATCCCGCCGCCGATAATAACGACCTTCCCTCGCCCAACCCCCGGTACACCACCAAGCAAGATGCCTTCACCTTGATGAGGTTTTTCGAGAAAGTGAGCACCGACTTGAGTGGCCATTCGGCCTGCAACTTCGCTCATCGGGGCCAGAAGCGGAAGAGAACCATCAGCCAGCTGTACACTTTCATAGGCAATCGCTGTTACCCCTTTTTCAATGAGGGCTTTCGTGAGCTCTGGCTCAGGGGCTAAGTGCAGATAGGTAAAGAGAATCAAATCTTCATAGAAGTATCCGTACTCTTCTGCCAATGGCTCTTTTACTTTCATGACCATCTCAGATTTCCAGACTTCTTTCACATCTGGACTAATCTGCGCGCCAGCAGTTTGAAATTCTTCATCGGTAAAGCCAGAACCCAGACCGGCTCCTTTTTCAATCAGAACTTCATGACCATTTTTCACCATATTTACAACACCAGCAGGGGTTATGGCGACGCGGTTTTCATTATTTTTTATTTCTTTTGGCACGCCGATTTTCATGTCTTTATCCTCCTCTTTCTTAAATTAAACTACAAGTGAGCGAGCATCAGAGAATTTTTCATATTCTTTATTAATAGCAATTTTTTCAAGCACATTAACGAGCTCATAGGTTTCTTCGTAGGTATTGTAGAGAGCTACTGGTGCTAGACGGATAACGTTTGGCTCACGGAAATCAGGGATAATATGATTTTCTTTTAGGGCCATACAAATTCGATAAGCATCGTCATGCTCAAGGCTCACGTGTCCGCCTCGTCGTGAATCTTCACGAGGATTCCCGACACTATAGCCATATTTACTTAAGTGGGTATCGATCAAGTACATCAGGTAAGCTGTGATGTGTAGCGATTTTTCACGAATTTTATCCATTCCGACTTCTTCATAAATCTTTAAGCTTCCTTCGAGTGGTGCCATCGCAAAAAACGGTGGGCTTCCGACTTGCCAACCAGTAGCATCATGCTGATGCTCAAAGGTATGAGAGAGTTTAAATTGAGTCTCATCCTTGTTTCCCCACCAACCAGCTAGGCCTGGGCGGCATTCGAAGTGCTTCTTGTTAATATACATTCCAGCAATTGAGCCAGGTCCAGCGGAAAGATATTTATAAGTACACCAAACCGCATAATCGGGATCTGCTGCTTTAAAGTCATGAGGGACTGAACCGATCGAATGGCAAAGATCCCAGCCAATAATGATTCCCCGCTCATGAGCTGCTTTAGAAACTTTTTCCATATCAAGCAATTGCGAACTCCGGTAAAGAACCGATGGCAAATGAACTAATGCAACGTCGTCAGTCATGGCTGCGATGATATCATCTTCCGAGAGAGTTCTTTCATCTGAACTTCGAACAATTTTCACGGTGTCTTCTACTTTCAGTCCTTTTAAAAGTACGATGCTGTCCACTGCATAACGATCAGATGGGAAGTTTAGCTCATCGACGAGAATTTTATATTTCTTTTCAGTTGGCTGATAAAAAGTAGCCAAACACTGATGAATATTGCTGGTAGTACTTCCGACAATTACAATTTCAAGTGGGTCTGCATTAATTAATGGAGCTGTTAATTTTGCTAATACGTCCGTATAGCGGAAGTGGCGAGGTTGATTCCAAAGTTTGATCCCTTCATTTTTCCAGACTTCGAGCATCGAAATTAAGCTCTCTTCTGCATCTTTTGAGCAAAGACCCAGTGAGTTACCATCCATATACATCTCACCGGGAATCTGATAAAAACGATCACGAATATCCTTCAGTGCGTCTTGCTGATCCATCGCCTTGGCAAAATCTAATCCGTCTTTAAATTCTCTACTTAACATTTTTCCCCATTCCTTTCTATCCTGAAAATTAGGCACTTTGCTTTTTATCCAAATTACTGGAAATCATGAAGTAAAACACTCCTAAAGTTCCCAGCAAAGAAACCCCTGTCATCAAATAGATACCAGCAACCCACGAACTTCTTTCTACCATCCAAAGGACTAGCGGTGAACCAATGAATATCCCGATATAATACATCTGAGTGACAAATGACAGACTGTAACCAAGAAGTTCTTTCCGCTTAACAATCCTTGGAACCGTAATCATGACTGAAGTCGATGCTAGGCTAATTGCTGTTGAAAGTAGAAATACCTGAATGACATAAGTAGCTGATCCATTGAGAAAAACCGTGTACAATGTCGCAAGAGTCATGACGGCGAAGGACACAAATGTCACCATACCGGGTTTACCAGTTTTATCAATTGCATATCCGGCTACCGCACCAAACGGAATTCCGAAGAGGCCAAATAAGCTGGTATAAAAATTAGCTGACTCCGGTGACAAGCCATAAAAGCCCATAAAAATTTGTGGATAAACTGTGATAAAAGTAAAGAGTACGAAAGCCATGCAACCTTGGCTAAAAGCCAAAACGAGAACCATCTTATTCTCTGCGGCTTCGCGAATGCTTGCTTTGCCCGCTTGATCATCCACTTTGATCACATGCTCTGGTGCATCCAAGAACAGATAGAAGAGAACGAGCCCAACTAGTGAAACTCCTGCTACACTTAGCCATAAACTCATGATGCCAAAAGAGTCCATCATCGGACGGAAAACATTCATCGCAATTAGTGAGCCTAGAGCTGAAAATGTGCCATAAATTCCGATCGGTAAACCCGACTCTGATTCTGGAAACCAATAACTGATTAGGACAATTCCAACCATAATCGTTAAGGAAAATGAAATTCCTTCGATCGCCCTACTGGCAAGAAGTAGATAAAAATTGCTTTCTACCACAAAAGCACCCAATATATTGCCTAAGAATAAAAAAGCCATAATTGAGACCGCTAACTTCTTTCCACCAAATCTGCTGAGAAAGGCTCCGCCCGGAATCGCTAAAACCAATCCAGCAAAACTAAAAATGGACATCAGCCAAGATAACTGGGACATCGGAACTCCTAAAAACACCGATAGTTCATCCATAACAGGAACAATTTTCAGTTGACTCAAACAAACGACAACCCCACCTAGATATAGAATTATAAACTTGATCCATTTATTCACCCTTACTTCACCTCCTTCTTCTACTATATGAAAATTCTGAATAATCTGATATGCAGAATGAAATGAAAAAGCGACTTCTATAAGAAAAAATGTAGAATAAAGTCTGTTTTAAATAAAAAAAAGAAGGCACTCTTTTCAAAAAAGCCCGCGACACCTTAAAGAACAAGAGAAAAAAAGAAAAAGGGAATCCGGTAATGATAGAGAATTACAACATTAACCAAGTTAGATGGAGGTATAAATGGACGCTATTGATTTAAAAATTATTGACCTGCTACAGAAAAATGCCCGTTTATCCATCACGGAACTCTCTCGTATCATTTCTCTCAGCAGACCAAGCACGAATGAGCGGGTAACAAAATTGCTTGAAAAAGGGGTCATTGAACAATTTACTGCTTTGATTTCAGCGAAAAAAATAGGTTATCACGTCTCTTTTTACATACAAGTGAGTGAACTCAAAATTCCTTACACTCAATTCGTCGAGGTTCTTCTTAAGGAACCTGCAGTTACAGAGATTCATGCCGTCACAGGAAGCGCAAACTACATACTGAAAGCTTTTACAAAAGACATCCATCAAATGCATGAACTTCTTGCAAAATTGATGCCTTATGGAAAAATGAATACCTCTGTCATTTTAAATACTCCACTCGAAAACAAGCCACTTGCACCGATAAAGCAGTAAAAAGAAGCGTCATTGTTCTCGGTTTACTAATTAAGATCAAAAAACACCTTGCTGGCTAGGCAAGGTGTTTTCTTCTATAATTATTTTTTATTTAATTTTTGCATCACCTGAATTTTCGTTGAATCTTTCTCAAATATCCAGACCATGCTACACTATTTTCATAAGAACGTGTCGTGTTAGAGCAACATTTTGCACGGGATTTTATATTCGCAATGACTTTTATCACTCTTTTTTATCCAATGGTTGCTCGTAGTCGATTTGAGTCTAATTTCAAAGGCCAGTGCTTCAGATGGGGAACTACGTTAATAGAGGGCGTTCGTTTGAAATACGTTGGAGGTTGTGCCATGGAAAATATAAAGCCTAATTCACGAGGATTAACTACTACTGAAGCCAAAAATCTACAACTTCAATATGGAAAAAATGAATTATCGACCCAGAAAAAAGAAAGTTTCATCCGTAAGATTCTACACATTATTTCTGAGCCCATGTTTCTCTTGCTACTTGGAGCTGCTGTCATTTATTTCATTTTGGGTGAGCCCCGTGATGGAGCCATCATGCTCATTTTTGTTGTTGCAATCATCAGCATTGATGTCGCTCAGGAATGGAAAACCGATCGAACACTCAATGCCTTAAAGGATCTTTCGTCTCCTCAAATTTTGGTGCTTCGGGATGGGAATGAGGTCATGATTTCTAGTCTTGATCTTGTCCCTGGTGACTGGATGATGATTCAAGAGGGAGTGAAGATCCCGGCAGATGGCATCATTCTCAAATCTAGCGATCTCTGTATCGACGAGTCTTCTCTAACCGGAGAGGCTGAGGGCGTTTGGAAAACAGCTACCGCAAGCACGGAAGTATCTTCTGATTATTGGCGTAAAGACTATTGCTATGCTGGAACTTTAGTTACGCAAGGCAGTGCGACTGTACAAGTTGATAAAATCGGCGCTGCCACCGAGTACGGCAAAATTGGGCTTCATGTGTCCTCTGCTCTTGCGCAACCTACACCGCTGGAGAGGCAGACTCGCTCGCTTGTAAAGCTGTGCTCTGGAATTGCAGTATTCTTATTTCTTTTAGTAACTTTTATTACTTATTTAAATGCGCCTGAATTACCTTTGGGCGATAAAATTATCACGAGCATACTTTCTGGTATCACACTTGCTATGGCGATGATCCCTGAAGAATTTCCAGTTATTTTAGCAGTATTTCTTTCGATGGGGGCTTGGCGACTGGCTAAAAAGCAATCCCTGGTACGTAAATTATCTGCAGTCGAAACGCTTGGAGCTATTTCAGTGCTGTGTGTAGACAAAACTGGAACTATCACTATGAATAAGATGACCGTACGAGAGATCTGGACACCCGATAATCAGAACGAGACTTTCGTTGAGACAATGGGGCTTGCCTGTGAAATTGATGCCTATGATCCGATGGAAAAGGCCATGCTCGATTATTGCGAAGAGGTTCATATCACTAAGCAACATCTTTTTGGGGGTAGTCTGATTTCAGAATATGCATTTACCAGTGAACAAAAAATGATGGGTCACGTCTGGTATCATGATGATGAGATTATCATTGCTGCTAAGGGCTCGCCTGAGCGCATTTTGCAGCTGTGCGCGTGCAATATAACCCAGCAAAAGCAAGCAGAAGAAAAAATCAAGGAAATGTCTTCCCAAGGATTGCGCGTAATCGCCGTCGGTAGCATGAAGCCAAAAACAAAAGAAGATATTCCTGCCGATCTAGTTTCCTGTGAACTGATCTTAAATGGACTCGTTGGACTGGCTGACCCTCCACGTGAGAATATTAAAATAGATATCGAGCGATGTACGAAAGCAGGCATCCGGGTGGTGATGATCACTGGTGATAATGGTATTACTGCTGCATCAATTGCCGAAAAAGTGGGCATACCC
>JAGOZY010000080.1 GCA_018058445.1 Negativicutes bacterium
ACATATTCCGGACCTGCAAGTCCTAGCCAATTAGATGATGCGAGTAAAGCGCCCCGCAACATAAAAAGTACGCCGGTCAAACGGATAACGGTCCCTAAAAGCAAACCACCCAGTATTTCCAAAGCCCAAAGCTTTGTCATCGAAAACGACAGCAGTACTGTCTCTTTTGTTTTTGCTCTCACTTTATACCATCCTAAATAGCAAATTGAAATCCCTTTTTTAAGTATATTATAGCAGTCGTTCCCTGTCGAACTTATTTCTGAAACAGGAATAAATTGGAATTCCGAGAATTACCATGGAAGTAGGTCATGCTTAAAATGAATTTACCCATGTATGTAAAATAAGAAATGAGGTGCCTTATGATCCAAGGCATTAGCCACATCACCTTTATCGTAAAAGATATAGAAAACGCCACTCGATTTTTCAATAGCATCTTTGATGCTAAAGAGGTCTATTCCAGTGATGAAAAAGCTTTTTCCTTTTCGCCTGAAAAGTTTTTTCTCATAAATGGATTATGGATTGTCATTATGGAGGGAGATTCTTTAAAAGAAAATACGTATAATCATATTGCTTTTAAAATATCAGAAGCAGATTTTGATGTTTATTTGCGTCGTATCAAAAAGCTTGGGGTAGACGTAAAGCCTGAACGAAAGAGAGTGGCTGGCGAGGGGCGCTCCATTTATTTCTATGATTTCGACAATCATCTTTTCGAACTTCATACAGGCACGCTTGCGGAACGACTCACTACTTATCAAACTATTATAAATAGTCAAGAGTAAAGGACGCATTTTATGCGATCATGAGCCATCCAATCAGCGATCTAGTCTGCAAAAGTGGTAGGCCTACTAAAAAGGGTAGCTCTCTTATAAAAAAGCACCTCCATTATAATGGAGGTGCTTTTTCTCTTCCAACTTTTGGGATTATCGGACGAAAGTGACTCGGTTTTCCTTCCGCGGAACTGGCTGAGGTTTAATTCCTCTTGGATATCCTACAGATGCACAACCATAGACTTGATGGTTTGTAGGAACACCTAGCTCCGTTAAATAAGCGCGAACTTCTGGAACATCGCATACTGGATTCAATTGGTTAATCCAGCAAGTACCGATTCCTAATGATTCGCCAGCAGCGAAAAAATTACCTAAAAATAGTCCGCAATCTCCGGCAGCTAGAGAGGAGGCTTCGGGATCGCCTGATACAATAATAAAAGTCGGAGCATCCCAATTGACTGCATATTTTTCATTATGGGCATGTTTAAAATATTTTTCGAAATGAATTTCAATCAAAGCAGCTTTCACTAACTCGGTGATCTTTTCCATCACTTCTGGTTTTTGAATCACTACTACATGGCGGGCTTGTTTTCCCATTGAACTCGGGGCATAGTATCCGGTTTCAAGCATGGCTTGAAGCTCTTCTTCTTTTATTTGTTCTGGCTCATAAGCCCGGATGCTTCTTCGTTCTACTAAACTCTTAATCGTTGCATTCATCGAAATCGCCTCCTTATTATTTCCATTTTAATGAAAGTTACCTAAAAGAAGCAAGAAAAAGAGGTAACTCTAGGAGCTACTTTTCGATTTCGTCTATTTTACTTGATTTTCAAGAACTCCAATTTTTTCACTGGAGATTTTGATCTTATCTCCCACTTTGAAAGCTCCTGCACCCGGAGGAGTACCTGTTAAAATCACATCACCTGGATATAAAGTCATAAATTTTGAGATATAAGAGATTTGTTCAGCAATAGCGAAAATCATTCCTGAGGTATTGCCTTTTTGCTTTTCTTCACCATTTACAGAAGCACCAAAATCTATATTCTGAGCTTCAAGACCGTCAACCACAAAAGGACCAATCGGAGTAAAAGTGTCGAATGATTTTGATTTCGTTGTAGGATAGCTATTTTCAATGTAATCTTTTGCAGTCAAATCATTCGATAAGGTAAAACCAAAAATGTGATTTGAAGCTTCCTCAACGGAAACATTCTTTGCTGGTTTTCCGATAACTACAGCAATTTCAGCTTCAAAAGCAGGCTGTTTTACATTTTCCGGTAATTCGATTTCAGCTCCAGGACCGATGATACTTGAGATTGGCTTCATAAATAGAATGGGCTCCAAAGGATATGGGACACCTTTGGCATCTGCCACTGCTCGATAATTCATCCCAAGTCCAAGAATTTTTCCTGGTTCTACCGGGGCAAGGAGCTGGACTTCTTCGAGAAGATATTCTTCACCAGTCGGCTTAAAGCCACTGCAAAAACATCCTTTAGCTGTTTTGATTTTATGATCTTCAACGAGACCCCACTTAGCGTCACATCCACAGGTTCCTCCGCCAACCAAAAAACGTGTCAACTTCATAAAATTCTTCCTCCCTTTAAGAAAAAGATCCATAAATATTAATTAATCTCTTTTCTTTTTCCATCTCGCTTTAAAATGAAAAGTGAAACTAAGCTTAACTAACCTCTATGGATCTTCTCTATTATCTTTGGACTCGACCGGACCCGTCGCCACCCATCAACGTTTTCACCTCGTCCACTGTTACGTGATTTGTATCTCCTTCAATGGTGTGTTTCAAACAAGAAGCTGCTACCGCAAACTCCAATGCATCTTTGTGATTCATTTCGCTGACCAAGCCATAGATCAGGCCGCCGCCGAATGAATCGCCGCCGCCTACCCGATCCACAATTCGAATTGCATACTCTTTGGAGAAGTAATAGTCACTTCCATCAAAAAGCATCGCTCCCCACGTATTATCAGATGCAGAAATACTTCCTCGCAGAGTGATTGCAACTTTGCTAAAACCAAATCGTTCTGCTAATTGTTTCGCTACATCTTTATAGCCTTCATGGCTGAGGTGTCCGCCAGTCACATCTGTACCTGCTGATTGAATACCAAATACTTTTTCAGCATCTTCTTCATTCGCAATACAGACATCGACGAACTCCATCAATTTTGCCATTGTTTCACCAGCTTCTTTGGTTGTCCAAAGATTTTTGCGATAGTTTAAGTCGCAGCTAACTTGAATTCCTTTTGCTTTAGCAGCTTTACAAGCTTCAAGACACAGAGCCGCAACGTTGGCTCCAAGAGCGGGGGTAATTCCTGTAAAATGGAACCATTCAGTACCGGCGAAAATTTCATCCCAATTGAAGTCGCCCGATTGCGCTTCTGAGATCGATGCTCCCGCACGGTCATAGACTACTTTAGAAGGACGCTGAGAAGCTCCCTTTTCTAGAAAATAAATCCCAAGTCGGTTGCCACCCCGTACAATTTTTGAAACGTCGACACCGAATTGACGAAGTGAATTTACGGCAGAATCACCAATTGGATTATTCGGTACTTTCGTTACAAATGCCGCATCGAGTCCGTAGTTTGCTAAAGAAACTGCAACGTTTGCTTCCCCGCCGCCATATACAACATTAAATTTATCTGCTTGAGTGAACCGCAAATATCCTTCTGGAGCCAGACGAAGCATCACTTCACCAAAAGTAACAATCTTAGCCATCTAAAAAAACCTCCACTATTTTTATTTCCTAACTTGTTGAGTAAAGCACCAAACGATCTTTTGAGAACCCCGGATTATTTTCCGCGAGCTTCTTTTACTTTGGCTACAAACTGTTTTGCAATAGCGGTGATCTCTGCATAATCGCCAGTTTTCGCACCTGCAGTCAGGCTTCCACCAACGCCGACAGCTACGCAACCATTTTTAATCCACTCGCCCACGTTATCAAGAGAAACGCCACCAGTTGGCATCATAGGTGCTTGTGGTAGTGGACCTTTAACTGCTTTGATATAGCCAGGTCCGACAAGATCTCCGGGGAATACTTTAATAATATCTGCGCCAAGTTCCATTGCAGTTACCATTTCTTTGATCGTCACGCAGCCAGGCATTACTGGAATTTGGTAGCGGTTACAGAGCTTAATCGTTTCTTCATCTAAACATGGACTTACTACGTATTGTGCACCCGCTAAAATAGCAATTCGTGCTGTTGCTGCATCCAGTACAGTTCCTGCACCAATAATCATACTGCCGTCTTGATAAGCTTTTGCCAGTTCACGAATAACCTCATCTGCATAGGGAACTGTAAAAGTAATCTCAATCGCAGGAATTCCACCTTCTTTACAAGCCTCGGCAATTTTGATTGCTTGATCCGCGCTTTCAGCTCGAACGACTGCTACAACTCCAACATCCATTATTTTCTTTAAAGTTTCCATTTTCGGTGTCATAAAAATCCTCCCCATCTTTCCTTGTTGTGATTTCCCTTTACTCGTAAAATCTTTCCCCTATTTACTTAGTAATCTTCGCTTCCCACAATCGTTTTCCTGTCCCACTTTTCTCATACAATGAGATTCTTGAAGTTTTTTTGAGAAATATTTTAAAAACTGGAATTTCGTAAAATATTCAGGTCAAATATTCTACTTTTAACGTTTGGTCCGCTCTTTTCGAGCTTTTCTGTCACTTACGCTTTGGTTGCCTCCGCCGAGTAAGTCCGAAAGCTCACTTGTCGCAGCCAAAAGTGCGGGGACTGCAACGTTTTCAATTTCTTCCTTACCAAAACGACTCGAGGGGCCGGATATCGAAATCGCACCAATCGCCCGTCCTTGGTTATCTAAAATCGGTGCGCTAATGCAACGACTATCTTCACTACTTTCCTGAGCGTCCATTCCATATCCCCATAAACGGGTTCTTTCGATATCAGCAAGGTAGGCGTCAGGAGTGAGCAGCGTTGATTCTGTCCGCTGCACCATCGTCTCGGTTTCTAAAATTTTTAGAACTTCCTCATTATCTAAATTCATGAGCAAAGCTTTGCCGAGGGCGGTACAATATACACCAATTGTTGATCCAATCTGAGCTACCATACGAATCAAGTGTGGGCTTTCCACACTATCGACATATAAAACCCTATTTTGAAAAAGAACTCCCAGGTGAACAGTTTCCCCAGTAGCTTCTCGCAATCGCTCTAGGAAGGGACGAGCCAATTTTTTCAATTCAAAATCTTGGTCGCCTTGTTGCTGAAGTAGTAAGAATTTAAGCCCTAGGTGATACTTGCCATTTGTATCACAGCGAATATAGCCCCGCTGCTCCAAATTGCGCAAAAAACGATAAGTTGACGAGCGCGGAAGGGCTGCTTGTACAGATATCTCTTTCAACGCTAGAGGTGCGGAGCTTCCTCCAATGATATCAAGTAGATCAAATGCTCTTTGCAAAGATTGAATTTCTACATAATTACTCATACACGCCTCCGTATAATTTTATCTTTTAAATCCTTCTTCTTTATTTCTCAAAAAAAACCTCTTTTTATCTTTATCAATATTTTTATTTCCACAATATGAGACAATCGGTTGTTTTTTCTTAACAAAATACTGCATTCTAGAGGAAAAGAGCTCAGTACGTTGAATTGGCTATATAATTGTACGAATTATGCTTCACTTATTTTTATAATTATTCGTTTGGAGGGTTGCCTCTTGAATATGCTCGATTTTATCCAAAAAACTCGAATGAAAAAGCCGTTAACTTACTTTGAATTAGAATTTATTGTAAAAGGCTTTATGAATGGTGAAATTCCTGATTACCAGATGTCTTCTTGGCTGATGGCAGTCTGCTTTCAAAGCCTTACCGAAAACGAAACGGCCAATCTAACTCAGCTCATGGCACAAAGTGGTCGCCAACTATCTTGGGAAGGCTTCCCGCATCCCCCCATTGATAAACATAGTACTGGCGGAGTCGCAGACACAACAACTCTTTTATTGATTCCTTTAGTGGCTGCCTGTGGAATTACGGTAGCCAAGATGTCTGGTCGTGGCTTAGGTTTTACCG